>JACPZM010000141.1 GCA_016195485.1 Candidatus Troglogloeales bacterium
CGATTATTCACAAAGACCAACCCGATCTCCACATCTTCTTCGTTTTGCATTTTTAAGATATCGCTGACCCATTGGCGGATTTGTCTTGTATTGATGGGATATTTTCTCTGCCTATTCTGAATAAGAATTCGCATTGTTAGTGATAAACCCATCCCCTTGAAGGGGAGGAATTACTACAAGCGTCCTGATTTCTTGGAAGCACGTCCATACGCTTTAATAATTTCCTGTACCAGGCTGTGTCGCACCACATCCTTTTCCGAAAAATAAACAAACTGAATCCCGGCAATATCGCTTAGAATATCCCGAATTTCGATCAATCCGGAGCTGCGTCCCGCGGGAAGATCAATCTGAGTGATGTCTCCCGTAATAACCGCCTTGGAATTAAAACCCAATCGGGTGAGAAACATTTTCATCTGCTCGGAAGTCGTGTTCTGCGCCTCGTCCAGAACGATAAACGAGTCATTTAACGTGCGTCCCCGCATAAACGCTAAAGGCGCGATTTCAATATCTCCCCGTTCCACAAGCCGATTCGCCTTCTCCATCTCCATCATATCGTAGAGGGCGTCATAAAGCGGCCTTAAATAAGGATTAACCTTTTCGATCATGTCGCCCGGAAGAAATCCCAGTTTTTCACCCGCTTCAACCGCAGGTCTAGCCAGAATGATCCGCTGCGCCTCTCTGTTGATTAACGCGGAAACCGCCATGGCCATTGCTAGATAGGTTTTTCCGGTTCCAGCAGGGCCAATCCCCACGACCAGATCGTGGCACTTGATCGTCTCAATATAGGCCTGCTGGGTGGGCGACTTTGGGGTAATAAATTTCTTTTTGCCATAGATCGGAATAGCATCTTGCTGATAGATCTGTTCAAGAGAAGAAGAGGTCTCATGTTTTGCGGCGCGAATCGCGTAGGTCACATCTTCGGAAGTCAAACAAAAACCTTCTTTTGATAAAGCGGCGATATCCAGGATTGCTTTTTCTGCCTGCTGCACAGATTTGGCCTCCCCCTCAATAATGAGGCTGTCCCCTCTGCCGCCAATCTTCACCCCAAAGGCCTTTTCCAGCATTCGGAGATGGCGATCATAATTGCCGTACAAGGAAGCGGAATCCACCCCTTCCTTAAGAGTCACTTTAATGAGAATCGGTTTCTTCATAAGGACACTGCCCCCTTCTATTCCATCATCTTCTCATATTTTACCAGATTCCGCGATAGCGAAATTTGATTCCCCTGTCTAAAGATATAAAAATAGGGTATAGTACAACAACCCGGAGGAGGGGAAAATAGTGAGAAAAATGATGTTAATGATATTGGCCATTTTCTTTTTAACCCGTGAAATCAATGGGGCACAGATGGGCGATCCGGAAGATCGAGGCGCATCTTCTACCGAAAAGGCAATTTTTGCGGGAGGCTGTTTTTGGTGCATGGAACACGCCGTGGATGACTTACCCGGCGTTATTTCAACAACGGTTGGATATACCGGTGGAAGGAAAATAAATCCCACTTACAAAGAGGTGTCCGCGGGAGGCACCGGACATGCCGAGTCAGTGCTGGTCATATTCGATCCTCAAAAAATAAGTTATGCTGAACTATTGGAGGTCTTCTGGCATAACATCGATCCCACAGTGAAAGATCAACAATTTTGCGATGCGGGGAATCAATACAGAAGCGCTATTTTTTATCTCAATGACACCCAGAAAAAACTCGCAGAGGGATCCAAACAGGCATTGCTGAATCAGCGCGTTCCGGGACTTGGGATAAAACGTTTTAAGAACATCTACACGGAGATTGTCCCCGCCTCGAAATTTTATGAAGCGGAGGAGTATCATCAAGGCTATCATAAAAAAAATCCTATCCGCTATAGCTTTTATCGGGCAACCTGTGGCCGGGATAACCGTCTTAGCAACATCTGGAAAAGAGAAAGAAGCAAATAGGACAAGATCGTTGCATCCATAAAAGTCATTTATACCTCTTCCGGAAGACGATTTTAAGCGCACGTCAGGAGTCGCGTCAAAGTAACGTGTGCAAAAGTGAGGGGGTCTTGGGTACAAATTTGTCTCACACCCCTTTGTCGATTTTCAGTTGACTTCTTAAATAAACTTCGGCAGTATATCTTCCATGCCAAATGCAGGAGCGCCGACACAAGTTCAAGTGGAAGTGGACGAGGCCACCGCCCAAGGAGTCTATTCTAACATGGCGATTGTTGCGCACACCGAAACCGAGTTTGTATTTGACTTTGTTTTTATCCAGCCGCAAGCCCCCAAGGCCAAGGTGCGTGCGCGGATTGTCACCTCCCCCTCTCACGCAAAACGATTTTTAGCTGCGCTCCAGGACAATCTTCGCCGATATGAAGAAAAATGCGGACAGATTAGAATTACAGGCGAGGCGGGAAAGCCCAACGACCGATACGAAGGTCATTATCTCTAAATTAGATTTTGCGGGTCGACATCAATAGTAAGATGTGCCGTTCGCATGGCGCGTTGCCCGTTTTTGATCGCCCAGAACGCGTCGAGTCCTTTTTTTAAAGCCGATTTTAAAAAATTCCTATCCAACCCCTTGAGCAAAATCTGATAGCGATACTCGTTCCGAAGGCGCGTGAGCGGCGCTGGCGCTGGCCCTAAAACTTCGATCCCATTGCTGCATTGTTTTAAAATTGCAGCCAATCGTTCTGCCTGATTTTCGGCCGTATCTTTATTCTTATGACAAAGTCCAATTAAAATCAGTCTTGTAAAGGGGGGATAATTGGCATCTTTCCTGTATCCCCGCTCCGTATGATAAAAGGGTTCAAAGTGAGGTATAACGCGAAAGAGTTCATGCTCGGGTTGAAATGTTTGAATGAGAACCTCTCCCGGACGTTTCCCTCTACCCGTGCGACCTGCCACTTGAGCGAGGAGTTGAAACGTTCGTTCCGACGACCGAAAATCTGGAAAGTTTAAAGCGAAATCGGCACAGATAATTCCCGCCAACGTAACCCCCGGAAAATCATGCCCTTTGGCCACCATCTGCGTGCCAATGAGAATGTCGGCCTCCTTCTCTTCCATGGCCGCAACAATTTTATAATGCGCCCCTTTTTTGGAAGTGGTATCACGATCCATTCGCAAAACCCGCGCCGATGGGAAAAGGGCTTTTATTTCCTCCTCCACCTGCTCCGTTCCAACGCCCAGGAAAAGCAATCGCGTTCCTTGGCAGTTGACACAATCGGTTGGCGCGCTTTGTTGGAATCCGCAATAATGGCAAATCAATTTCTTTTCCCTTTTGTGGAACGTGAGTGAAACGGAACAGTTTCCACAGAGCCATTTTTGGCCGCAATCTCCGCACAGCAAAGACGGGGTATGCCCACGGCGATTGATAAACAGGATGACCTGTTCCCCAAGCCCTAATCTTTTTTCAATGGCAGAAAGCAGCGTTCGCGTCAGGAAAGGCTTCACCCATGCTTCCCGCTCACGCAAGTCAATGATCTCAATCGCTGGCATGGTCCGATCTTCCACACGATGGGGGAGCGTAAGTGTTTTATATTTCCCAATCGTTCCATTGTAGAATGATTCGAGAGAAGGGGTCGCGGACCCTAGCACCACCACTGCGCCTGACAATTGCGCGTAAACGATGGCTGCGTCCCGTGCGTGATATCGAATAGATTTGTCTTGCTTGTAGGAGGGATCCTGCTCTTCATCGACAATAATGACTCCAACCGATTCCATGGGCGCAAAAAGTGCGGAACGCGCTCCAATGGCAATGTTCACCTCTTTCTCCTTTATCTTTCTCCATGCTTCGTATCGCTCCTTTGGCGTAAGTCTGCTATGCAGAACGGCAATCTGATTCCCAAATCGGTTGCGAAATCGGGCGACCAATTGAGGTGTCAACCCAATCTCCGGAACCAGCACGATCGCCCTCTTGTTTCGCTCTAGCGCTTTTTGAATAACCTGTAAATAAACCTCTGTCTTCCCGCTTCCGGTTACGCCATGTAGCAGAAAAGAAAAAAAACCGCTCTTTTCAATCGCTGCGACAATCTCGATGTATGCCTTTTTTTGATCCGGATTGAGTGGCAGCGGCGGCGACAATGCCTGCAGCTCCGGTTGCGATAATCGTTGCTTTGCCTGTTTGGGTGGCGTGACTTTCCAGCACTTTTCGTTGCCTGCCTCTGTGATTTGAACTTTTCGAACAACTTTATATTGACTTTTTAGAGGAAATGCCGTTTTCATCACCGCCCCAATGGGCGCAAGATAATAGTCTGAAATCCATTGAAGGAGTTTAATGAGGGGTGGCGGCAGAGGCGATGTCGTGTCCAGTATTGCCAGGACATCCTTTATTCCCTGGATATCCGTTCGATCTATCCATCGCACAAAATATGCGATTTCAACGCGCGTGCCAAAGGGCACCAACAAACGAGAGCCCAACTGTAGCAATGCGGATTCCATGGAGTCCGGAAGCCGATAATGAAAGAGGCGCGGAAGAGGGTCTATCGCTACTTCTGCATACAATGGTGCTTTCCAAACCAACGTATTCGATTTTTGGCAATAATACGATAGATTCTTTTCGCAAAAACAGAAAACCCGGGCAATTTAAAAATCAATTCAACGACCTGTCCCATTGGCAGAGAAGGAAGCATTCCCCGAAAGGCATCGACCCCGGATGAAACAAATCCGTTGGCGTCAACGAGCCACATAGCATCCATTTGATGTTGGGGCCTGGAAGCTTCGCTCGCAATGCCCCCACACCCCGCGACTGGACGGGCAAAGCCCGATCCAGCCGCCGAGGCCGAGGCAAAGTCTGCAACGAGTCTTTGGGCCTCTTGGTCCTGAAAATGGAGAAAGCGGATATGACATTTGGTATCCCATTGTGCAATTATTTTCTTTGAAAAGACGCAAAGGCGGCACTGTGCATCATAAATTAAAATGGGACGAGAATCGCTCATTCGGGGATTCTGCCATAAATGCGCTGATGTTCGCCATACCCAAATTCCACCCAAGGCAGATGCCACATCATTCTTTCATAAAAACAATCTCAATCAGGCGGGCGATTAATAATGGCCCAATAGAACCCAAGCTTTGCTACAACTTCGGAAAAGTTGTTGAAATCAATTGGCTTAACGATGTAGCTGTTCGCCCCCAATTCGTAGGCTTTTTTGACGTCAGGAGATTCCCCGGAGGAGGTCAACATGACAACAGGCAATGTCCGTGTTCTTTCTTCCGACCGGATTCTCTCTAGTACCTCCAGACCATTCACTTTAGGGAGCTTTAGATCCAGCAGCACTACCCTAATGTGGCGATTGTGGTTTGACTCCTCTTGCGGAAATAGAAACTCTAGCGCCTCAACGCCGTCTTTGGCCCAATGCACTTTGTTGCTCAAGTTATGCTGTTGCAGCGCCCGCAGTGTCAACTCCACATCAAGCGGATTGTCTTCAACCAGTAAAATCTCAATTATATCGTTCATAGATTCACCCAACCTATTAAACGTCTCATATTAGTATTAACATAAAAAGATTTCTCCCTTCGGTCGAAATGACAGCAGGGTGTCATTTCGAGGAATGTGAATGACGAGAAATCTTATTCTATTATGAGACAGTTAATAACCTCCCCCTAATAAGGGGAGGGATTTAGATTTACTTTGGCAACGCCACGTAGAATGTTGCCCCTGCGCCCAGTTTACTTTCTGCCCAGACACGCCCTCCGTGTCTCTGTATAATTCGCTGAACGATAGCAAGACCCACGCCATTTCCCGGAAACTCACTGGTTGTATGTAATCGCTCGAAAACACGAAAGAGTTTGGCGGCATACCGCATGTCAAATCCTACACCATTGTCAGCGACAAAGTAAATGCACTCTTTTGGATCGAGCTGTGCGCCAATGGTCACTGCGGTCTCTTGATTTTTTCCAGTATACTTAAAGGCATTTCCGATCAGGTTGATGAATACTTGTCGCAAAAGGGCAGGATCTCCAATGAGTGGGGGAAGGTCTAAAATAGACACAGTGAGAGAACGCTGGGGTTCCAGCGCACGGAGTTGATCGACTACTGTGCGTACCAGTATATTCATATCAATATGAAAGCGCTTAAGCTCGCTGTGCCCCAGGCGAGAGAAATCAAGCAGATCGTCAATCAGATTTCCGATGCGAGATGATTCTTCCTGAAGAACCGATAAAAGCCTGCGACCATCGGCGTTAAATGAATCCGCGTGCTCTTTTACGAGAAGGGTAGAAAAGCCCAACAACGCGCGGACGGGGGCGCGCAAGTCGTGAGAAACGGTGTAGGTAAAGGCCTCCAATTCGCGGTTGGCGGCGGAAAGTTCGGCGGTGCGTTCGGCTACACGTTCTTCTATATTCACAGCCATTGTATTAAATGACATGGCCAACTCGCCGATCTCGTCGGTTGATTGGATGTTCGCCCTGTGTGTCAAATCACCCGCAGCGATTAATCCGGTTGCCCGTGTGAGTTTTACAATCGGATCGGAAAACGATTTGGAAATCAATAGCGCGGCGATAATGACCAGTATCACAACGATAAGGGAGATGATCAGCGACACGTTCTTCAGGTTGTGAATAGGCGCAAACGCTTCATCTGTATCTATCTTAATCACCATTCCCCACCGGGGGGAAGGCAGGTATCGCCATGCCGCCAACACGGGTTTCCCTCGATAGTCCACCGTAATCCCATGTCTTTTTTTAGCCTGCGCCGCCTCCTGCAGGGGAATGTCTAACACAGATCCAATCGTAACCGATCTTCGGAAAGCCGCATGAGGGTCGTGCCGAACAGGCGTAACAAAGACCGCCTTGTTTTGAACCGCCGATCCGATAATCGTCTCGCCCGTTTGCCCTAAACCGGTGTAGTCCAAAACAAGCTGATAGACTTCTTTATTGCTCAACTGAAGCGCCACAACGCCAATCACAGCGCCCTCTTTGATAATGGGCGAGGCAATAAAAGCGGCCGGCTCGTTGGTCGCCGGATAATACCCAAAGTCAGAAACCTCCGTTTCCAACAACGTGCTGGCGCGATCAAACACCTTGGCCAATTCAGAATCCTTATAGTACCCCGTCTTGTAATTAGAGCCTAAATCTTCGCCCCTGTTGACAGAAAAGACGGCATCCCCTTTTGGAGAAATCAGAAAGAGATCAGCAAAACCGGCCAACTCTCGGTAGTAGGTCAAAAACGGCCTGACTTGCCGATCCACTTCCCCATATTCCAGAGAGTCAAGCCCGCCTTTTTCAAACACTGTATCAAACCGCTCCATCGCGTCAATCAGTGTCGGCGTATGGGATAACGTTGTGACGTCTCTCTTTCTTGCCAGGAAGTAATCCTCTATCTGACCTGCCTTGCTTTCAGCAGTCGCTAATA
>JACPZM010000140.1 GCA_016195485.1 Candidatus Troglogloeales bacterium
AACCAAGCTCGTTTACTATGAAATGATGGAGGATGTCACAGTGGCGATTGAACGAGAGAAACAGATCAAGGGCTGGTTAAGAAAGAAAAAAATAGCTTTAATTGAATCGTTGAATCCCTCTTGGAAGAATTTAAGCCCAATAGATTCTTCCCCTTCGCTCCGCTCAGGGTCAGAATGACAAAAATTGCCTGCTCAGGGTCAGAATGACAGAAATTGCCTGCTCGGGGTCAGAATGACAAAAGTTACCCACACGATTGCGCGAAGACCCGATTGATATAATAATATTACTGGATTGTCCGATCAAGTCGGGGAATGACAAAGTGGACAGTATGGTATCCTGACATGAAAAAGAGCATCAACCTAATCAATTCTAAAAATATCTCAAAATCGATTCAATCACTCAAATTTGTAAACGGTCTCATTCCTGCCGTCATTCAAGATCACAAAAAGAAAGATGTCTTGATGGTGGCTTATATGAATAAAGAATCGCTTCAAAAAACATTAGAGACGGGCGAGACCTATTTTTACAGCCGTTCTCGCAAGAGATTATGGCATAAGGTGGAGACATCCGGTCATATTCAAAAAGTAAAAGCGGTGCACGCAGACTGCGACGGAGACACCCTTTTAGTCGAAGTGGAGCAAGTCGCCGCAGCTTGCCACACCGGGAATCGATCCTGTTTCTTCACGGAAATGCCCGTCGCTGAAACGCTCTATGAAACCGTTTTGGAGAGGAAAAAAACGCCGTCCTCCGCGTCGTACACCAGCAGTCTCTTCAAAGGGGGAATTGACCTGATCTTAAAGAAGGTCGGAGAAGAGGCGGGGGAGTTTATGATCAGCGCGAAAAATAAGAAAAAGTCTGCGATTATTCACGAGACGGCAGACCTGCTGTATCATCTTCTTGTGACGCTTTGTTATCACAATATCACGTTGGATCAGATTGAAAGTGAGCTAACAAAACGAACGGGGCAGTCGGGGATAGCAGAAAAGCAATCGCGGAGAAAATGACTCCTCACCTTACAAAGGAATTAAAGCAAGAGGTCAAGTCATGATCTATTCAGTTGGGATTCTAACAATCAGTGATAAGGGGGCGGCGGGGGAAAGGGAGGATCAAAGCGGCCGACTCCTTCATCAGTTGGTTGAAGCGCTTCCGGGCAAAGTAATCTGCTACGAGATTGTGCCGGACGAGCAAGAGAAGATTCAGGAGAAATTGATTTTATTTTGTGATCAAAGAGATCTCCACCTCATTCTGACAACGGGAGGGACCGGCCCCTCTCCTCGCGATGTTACTCCGGAGGCAACACAAGAGGTCATTAGACGGTCACTCCCCGGCATGGCAGAGGTACTGCGAATGCAGGGATACCAGAGAAACCCGATGGCAATTCTCTCACGCGGGGTTGCAGGCATACGCGACAAGACACTGATTGTCAATCTGCCGGGGAGTCCTCAAGCTATTTCCGAAGGATGGGCTCTTCTTCTTCCAGTGCTCCCTCATTGTCTTGATAAAATGTTGGGGGATCAAAGCGAGTGCGGCGCATGAGCGGGGGATGATCAATATTGATGTACGGATCGTATTGAATGAACTTTTTTGAATTTTTTGCAAACGCACTTTTAAATCTTACTTTAAATAGACTCCGTTCCTGTTTAACCCTTATGGGGGTGGTGATTGGCGTTGCGGCAGTCATTTCAATGTCCTCTATTGTGGAAGGCGGCAAGCAGATGACGGTCTCAATGATTGAAAAATTGGGCACGAATCTCCTTTCCGTACGGCCTAAAACGCTAACGGAGGAGGAGCAACGCGGGTTTACAGGCCGTTCCAAAGGGCTTCGCTACGGAGATTATGACGCAATCGTAAAATCGGTTTCTGCTCTGAACAGGATTACGCCGGTTGCGACTTCTCGATTACAGATCAGACAAGGAGATCATGATGAATCGACCATGGTGGAAGGAGTCATGGAAACGTATATGGAGATTGAGAACTACGAAATCGAGCGAGGCCGGTTTCTCTTGTCATCTGATGTGACCGACTTTAAAAAGGTCGTTGTTTTGGGAAAGGAGATTGCAGAAAAACTCTTTGGCGCAACGGATCCCATCGGCCATGATATTAAGATGGGCAATCAACGTTTCATCGTCGCGGGCATCTTGGCTGAAAAAGGGGCGCTGCACGGTATTAACTATGACATAACGGTTGTCATCCCTGTCACAACCATGATGAAGCTTTTCTTGGGAAATGATCTTCTAACCTCAATTGTTGTCAAAGTGGATGAACGAAAAAAGATGAAAAGGGTATCCGACCAAATTTCGGCCATTCTGCTTCAACGTCATCATGGCGTGGAAGATTTTTCAATTCGCAGCCAGGATCAACTGGTTCGTAACGTTGAAATGATTATCTTCACCTTTCAAGTTATTTTAGGAGGCACCGCCGCGTTGGCGCTATTAGTTGGCGGTATTGGTATCATGAATATCATGCTGGTCACGGTCACAGAACGCACATCCGAGATCGGACTACGGATGGCAGTGGGCGCCTCTCGCAGGGCGATTTTAACGCAATTTCTAATTGAATCGATTGCGCTGAGCGCGGTTGGAGGAATGATTGGAATTTTAGTCGGCACCCTGTTAGGAAGCGGGTTTGGCTATCTTGCGAATCGAGCGATTGATGGGTGGAATTCTGTTATCCTTCCCAGTTCTGTTTTCCTGGGTTTTTTCTTTGCGGTGGGAGTAGGGGTCGTGTTTGGCCTGTACCCCGCTTATAAGGCCTCTCAAATGGCCCCTGCGGAGGCGCTCAGGGCAGACTAACTCGTGTCTGAACGAAAACGCAAGAGGGGTAGACGATGGGGAGGGGTTTACAGTAGACTGCCCACTACTGGCTGATGCAAGGGGACCGGGCGTTGCTGAATCGATGTAATACAACACTGACTCAATTAGCAGGCGCGTGAAATTGGATATGAAAAAGCTGTTCCTTTTTGTTGTTTTTATCCTGATCATCAATGGGTGTGCTACAGTCCCAGCCTATAAACAGGGCTATCGCACATCCGGTTTGGCCTCCTGGTATGGAAGTGATTTTCATGGGAAGAAAACCAGTAGTGGGGAAACTTACGATATGTATGGTTTGACTGCGGCGCACCGAACGCTGCCTTTTGGGACAATGCTGCGTGTGACCGATCCAACAAGCGGCCGCGCGGTGAATGTTCGGGTAAATGATCGCGGGCCTTTTGTGCCGGATCGCATTTTAGATCTGTCTTACGGGGCGGCCCAATCGCTTGGGACAGTGGGAAGAGGGGTAACAGCAGTTGCGATAGAGGTTGTCAGTCTTGGATTAGATAGAGGCGTCTTTTTAGTCCAGCTTGGAACATTTTCCGTGCCGGAAAATGCGGATCGAGTCAAACAAAAAGCGGAGCAATACTATCGAAAGGTTTACATTGAACCGGTCGAGCATGATCGCCGTTTATACCGCGTCCGCATTGGCCCTTTTGAGTCGAGGGAGGAGGCGGAATCGGTGGCGCGTCAATTTTCCATAAAAACAAACGGACTGGAAACCGTTGACCCAGTGGTGATACGCGCAGACTAAGTGCTGACGCAAAGGTTCTATATCTTTATTAATGTGGAAAATAAAAAAATCCGAAATTTTCTGACTGGGGCAGGCGTTCTACTTTTTCTGGGTGGAGGGGTGCGTTTCTATCGCGTTATGCGAACTCATACCGAAGATCATTTTTTCGCCCCGCATCTTCTTTTAGCCTCTCTATCACTTTTTATCGCATGGAAAGTTCTCAAGATCGGACTACAGAAGGGCAAGCAGACACGCAAAGATGCGATTTCTCTTATTCGATCCGGGTCTATCCTGATGATGATATGGAGTTATCGCCTCTTTCTTCTTCTTACCCAAACAACCTCCGCAGGGGGGATGGCAATTTCTCGGGCCCTTGCGATGTTATACGCGGTGATGGGAACCGCAGTGATGTGTGTGGGGCTCAGCATCAGTAGATCATTGCGAATACACAATGGCGATTAAATTCAAAGACTATTACGAGGTGTTGCGGGTCCCTCGCGGGGCCTCCGAAGGAGATATTAAGATGGCTTATCGGAAGCTTGCGCGCAAGCATCATCCAGACCTTTTTTCCGTTGGAAAGAAGGCTGCAGAGGAGCGATTTAAAGAAATAAATGAGGCGTACGAGGTGCTTCGCGACAAGGAAAAGAGGGCGCACTATGATCAGCTCGGCTCCCATTGGAAAGAAGGGATGTCTTATCGTCCTGCCGCATCTTCTGGAGGAATGAGGGGAACGAACAAGGATAGGAAGGGCACAACATCTGCGAGGGAAAGGGAGTGGCAGAGGAGATCAGAGTGGGAGGAGGAAGAAGACGACTTCCCATCGGGGCGTCGGGATCTTTTTTCTGATTTTTTTGAATCCCTGTTTGGAGGAGGTGCGACACCCGCAGGGCACGGCGCTTCTGCGAGGGAAAGGGCGCGTGGATACGGTCCTGGAACCTTCGGACGCGACAAAGGATTTTCCAGACACTACCCAAAACCAGAACGGGGCAAGGATATAGAGTCCCAGATGGAGCTGACATTAGAAGAAGTGGCTCGCGGAACGAAGCGGCATATATGGGTAGAACGTCCAGTGACTTGCTCTCTTTGTAACGGACGTCGGTTGGTGGGCCAGCAGACCTGCGCGCGATGCAAATCTACGGGCGTTGTTTCGGAAGCAAAAGAACTCATCGTAACGATTCCCCCTGGGATCAAGGATGGGGATAAGGTTCGCCTTTCGGGACAAGGGGATGTAGGCCATGGAGGAGCAAATGCAGGGGATCGATTTATAGAGGTTAAGTTTCGACCCCATCCTCAATTCACCATTGCCGATGGCCATCTGGAAATGGATATGGATGTCACACCATGGGAAGCCGTCTTGGGGACAGAGATAAAAATTACCACGCTCTACGGAGACGTCATCCTGAAAATTCCTGCTGGCAGTCAGAATGGCCAGCAGTTCCGCCTGCGGGGTAAGGGGCTCCCTGTCCGTGGTACGGCCACTGCGAGTAAAGGAGAAAAGCAAGACCTTTATGTGCGCATCGCGGTCAACCTTCCATCCTCCATCACCCCCGAAGAGCGGCAACATTATTTAGAGCTCGCCAGGCTGGCAAAAAATCGGTAAGGAAAAGGATGACGCTGTCTGATCTGATCAAAAAATGGCATCGTTCTCGGATGAAATATTACTTTATCTTATCGCTCCTTCTTTTTTCTGCATTGATTTTTGTTAATCTTATTTTTATTCATCGCTATTTCTGATAACAGTCAAAATTCCCTCTCCCTCAGGGAGAGGGTTAGGGTGAGGGTGGGGTAAAATGGTTTATGTCGGATTAACCGGCGGAATCGCAAGCGGCAAATCAACGGTATCTCGGATATTCAAGGAGGCAGGGGCTTTTATCGTTGACGCGGATGCAATCGCCCATGATCTTCTTTGTAAAAAAGAGTCTGTATACCGTTCGGTTTTAAATACGTTCGGCGCACATATTCTGGGAGAAGAAGGGCAGATCGATCGAAACAAACTGGGCGAGATTGTATTCCAAGACGCCAAAAAGCTCACGGCCTTAAATCAGATCGTTCATCCCTTTGTCTTGGAAGCGATGGAACAAGAAGGGGAAATGATTGTTGCGCAAGATCCCCACGCCGTGATTGTTTTTGATGTCCCTCTTTTAATTGAGACAAGGACGCATCAAAAGGTGGATATCGTCATGCTGGTCTATGTTGATAAGGAGACGCAGATCAATCGTCTTTGCGCGCGTGACGGCCTTTCACGAGAAAGCGCGGAAATCCGCTTAAAACTGCAAATGGCGCTGGATGAAAAACATGCTTACGCCAATGAGATCATTGATAATCGAAAATCGTTTCAAGAAGTCCGGGACGATGTAATGCGAATATATGAAATGCTGCGCGCCACGGGGCATTGATATATAAGACAATGCGTATTATTCGAACTATTGCAGTTGGCTTTTTAATGATTGCCATTGCCGGCTGCCCACCGTGCGAGGATCAGGATCGCTGTACGGATCCACCAGGTAC
>JACPZM010000001.1 GCA_016195485.1 Candidatus Troglogloeales bacterium
ATACAAAAATTTTAAGTCGTCTTCCTGCATTGGGGGGCGCTGTGGACGCCGCAGTCAAAACTATTTTAGAAGCGGTTCGAGATGAAGGGGATCGCGCGGTTATTCGTTATACGAAAAAATTTGATCAAGTGGCGCTCACCCCGCACACTTTGCGGGTATCCAAAAGCGAGATAAGGTCCGCCTATCAAAAAGTCGATTCTGATGTTATAAAAAGTTTAGAATTCGCCGCAAGACGGATTTTTAATTTCCATGAGCGGCAAAAAAGCACAGGGTGGGTTATAGAGGAAGCGGGAATCACACTGGCTCAACGGGTTTTCCCGATTGCTCGCGTGGGGCTTTATGTGCCGGGGGGGAAAGCGGCATATCCTTCGTCGGTATTGATGAACGCGATTCCGGCCATTGTCGCAGGATGCAGACAAATACAAATTTGCACGCCGATCCCAGACGGACTCTTAAACCCGACGATCCTGGTTGCCGCCGATTTGGTTGGCATTACTGAAATTTATAAGGTGGGAGGGGCGCAAGCGATTGGCGCGATGGCGTATGGGACAAAGACCATCCCAAAGGTAGATAAAATTGTCGGCCCTGGAAATCAATATGTGGCGTCGGCGAAGCGGCTGGTCTTTGGTTTGGTGGATATTGATATGATTGCAGGGCCGTCAGAGCTTGTAATCATTGCGGATAAAGACGCGACCCCTGCTTATGTTGCGTCCGACCTGCTCTCTCAGGCCGAGCATGACGAGGAGGCCGTGGTCATTCTGCTGACCCCTTCTTTATCCCTTGTGAAAATGGTTGTCCCTGAATTGGCACGACAACAGGCGAACCTTCTCAGAAAAAAGATTGTTGCGGAATCGCTCCGCAGACATGGGACAATCTTAATCACTCGTGATATCGCACAGGCGATTAAAATGGCCAATGAAATCGCGCCGGAGCATCTTTCACTCTTTGTAAAAAATCCGCACAAGCTGCTTGATCAAATTATCCATGCAGGATCGGTATTTTTAGGCGAGGATACCCCGCAGGCGCTGGGGGATTATATCGCAGGGCCAAATCATGTCCTGCCCACCGGTGGAACCGCTCGTTTTTTCTCCCCTTTATCGGTAGACGACTTTATTAAAAAAAACAGTGTCACATCCTATAGCAAAGCCGCCTTAATCAAAGATGGACATCATTTGGTGCGCATTGCCGAAATGGAAGGTCTAACGGCCCACGCCAATATGGTGAGAATTAGAATGAGTAGAGGCGGGGTTGCCTCGCCCCCACTTCGACAAATGAAAGGTCACTCCCATGCGTAGAGCAAAAATAGTGCGCAATACGAAAGAGACGCAGATTTCCGCGAATCTGAATCTGGACGGGTGCGGGGAATACAAGCTAAAAACCCCATTTCCATTTTTCAGCCACATGCTTTCCGGCTTTGCCAAGCATGGACTATTCGATCTAACGCTGATTGCAAAAGGGGATACGGAGATTGACGACCACCACACGGTTGAAGATATGGGGATCGTTCTAGGAGACGCACTTTTTCAGGCGCTGGGCGAAAAGGAGAAGGTGACTCGGTTTGGATACGCATCCATTCCTCTGGACGAAGCGCTTGCCCATGTTACCGTTGATCTTTCAGGTCGGCCATATCTGGTCTATAACGTTTCGCTCCCGCGCCGCAAGATTAAAATGTTTGATCTTGATCTCATTCACCATTTTTTCAGGTCGCTCACAGATCACAGTAAAATCAACCTGCATATCAATCTTTTGTACGGAAAAGACCCGCATCATATTCTGGAAGCAATCTTTAAGGGGTTTGGACGTGCCTTACACCAAGCCACACGCCTCAATCCAAAATTAAAAGGGGTCGCTTCCACAAAAGGAATGTTATAATGCGGGGGCACGTTGCGATGTGCTCCTACTCTGGTGTTACATACGCGGCAGTGATGCCGCCATCGACCATTAAAGATGCGCCGGTTATGTACGAGGAATCGTCCGAGGCGAGGAAGAGGGCCGCCTTTGCAATCTCCTTTGCCTCTCCAAAACGACCCATCGGGATATGAACCAGTCGGCGTTTCTTTTTTGCCGGCGTATTTAAAAATCGCATCAACAATGCTGTCTTGAGAGGCCCCGGACAAATGGCATTGACGCGAATCCCTTCCCGCGCGTGAATCACGGCAAGCTCGCGCGTCATGGATACCACGCCCCCCTTGCTTGCCGTATAGGCCAATTGAGGCGTCGCGGCCCCAAGAAATGCTACAAAGGATGCGGTGTTGATAATCGATCCTCCGCCCGATCGGCGCAAGACCGGAATGCCAAACTTACAACAAAGATAGACCCCTTTGAGGTTGACCGCGATTGTTTTTTCCCAAACCGATTCTTCTGTTTGTACTGCGTCGTCATCCCCGTCCGCCATAATTCCCGCATTATTAAACAGGATATTAAGTTGCCCAAACGCCTTTGCTGCCGTAGCTACCATTCTTTTGCAATCTGCGGCGCGAGAGACATCGGCATGGACGAAAATAGCCTTGCCCCTCGCATGGCACGTTGTCCATTTTGTCTCAATCAGCCTTACGGTCTCTTTCCCTGCCGCGTCGTCACAATCCGCCACCACGACAGACGCTCCTTCCGCCGCAAAAAGAGAGGCCGATTCCGCTGTTAGCGCGATTTCAACACCGGCCAATGCCTTCGAGACGGGACATCCAGTTCGGGTTCCCTCGGCAATCTCGGCAAACTTAGCAGGATCAATGCCCGGGACAACCGATTCATTGGTCAGTTCAATCTTGGTTATCCCGAATCCCTCTCCGACCTTTTCTAAATAAGCCTTTGCCGTGGTTGCAACCTTCGTAGGCGTGAAACCACTTTTTCCGAGGCCGGCCGAAAGGGCCATGGAAAAGCAGCCTGCCGATGCCGCGGCAATCAGCTCTTCAGGATTTGTCCCCGCCGCAGCCTCAAAACGAGAGGCAAAGGTAAAGGGGCCGTTGTAAGCGCCGCTACCCACCGTCATGGTTCCTTTTCCCTCTTTTAAAGTCCCACTCCAAACTGCTGTAGATGTTCTAACTGCCATGTTCTTCCTCCTTATGTTGTATGGTTAAAATTGTGAAAGGATACGCCTTCGACTGTAAGACTCCAATCCATCTCTTGTCAATCCTTTCAGGTAGATTTCTGATGAGGCAATGCGACTGCGGTCAGGCTATTCCACGAATTTGACCTTATAAATATGCTTTGCGTCACTGGCCGATTCGGCGGCCAGCACGAGCGTTTCTGATGTCAGCGTCCCAAGTTCAAATTCTACAATCGCATATACTTTGTTATAGTCTTTGAAGAAAAACCATTTCTTTTTAATCCTGATCTCCACTGTTTTCACGCCCGGCACGCTTAATAAGTGTGTCTCAATTCTTTGCAACATCAACGGAATGTCTTGCTCGCCACAGTCCGTTGATACCGTAAATCCGCAAAAGAAACTCCCTACTTTTTGAAAAAGGGAGTTTTTATGAATCCCTTCAATCTTTAATTGCACCTTCTGAAGTGGCGGGGACGCGCCTATTGCAGGTATGGCCATAAGAGAGACGCTCGCTATTTGAATAAAAAGGAATGACGCGCCTATGAGGATAAAGGGGTTCATTTTTTTTAACGAAGAGACTTCCATTTTTAATCCACCTGTGTATAATAGCACAAATCGTCTTCATTTTAAAAAGGCGCTTCCCTACACAAGGAGTTATTGATGAGTGCAGAAACGTTAAAAGACGCGAAGCAGGAAGCAGTAGATCATGAGCTTAATTTATCGCAGTTGTTGGAGAAGAAGTTTGCCGGTTTTGTAAAAAAAATAAAGCACAGCAATCCTAATGGCCTTTACGCCCTGCTTATTTCTGAATGCGAAAAACCGATTTTCAAATTAGCCCTTCAAGAAACCGATGGAAATCAAGTGAGGGCGGCAAGACTTCTGGGTGTTAATCGAAACACGCTCAAGAAGAAAATGAAGGAATTTAAGATTTCAGTGATAAAAAAAGATAAACGGAGGGCTCTCTCCGCTAAAAAAACGAGGCCATGACCTCTATTGCTTCACTCTTGTCGTGCCATCGGGACGGTCTTCCAGAATATACCCTGCCGCGGCAAACCTTTTGCGGATCTGATCGGCCATCGCAAAGTCTCCTTGCTGTCTAGCCCTGTTTCGTCTAGCCATTTCATTGGCTACATCCAAAGTGGAATTTAAAACAGGCTGTGCCCATTCCCACCTTTTCACTTTAAATAGCCCTAACACCCCTCCCAGTGAAGCAAAGAGCGATCGCACGGCTTTGGCGCCCACCCGCTGAGTATTGGCCTCGCGCCGCAATTGTTGCAATACTGCAATCGCCTCTACCGTATTAAAATCATCGTCCATCGCGGCATCAAATAATAGTTGATAATTGTCCATTGATAATTGTCCATGATTCATTGTCCCCGCCGCCGCCTCGTCTAATTTTTCGAAGAGGGTATAGAACTTATCCAATCCAGCCTTGGCATCAAAAAGAGCAGTATCGGAAAATTCAATGGGGGAGCGGTAATGGGTCGATAAGAGATAGAACCGAATCACTTCCGCCACGACGGGTTCCGAAAAATCACTCCATTTTTTAAATATATCTTCAATCGTAAAAAAGTTGCCCAATGACTTTGACATCTTTTCATTATTCACCATGACATGCCCATGATGAATAAAACAACGGACAAATTCTAATCCCGTATAGGCCTCGGATTGGGCAATTTCATTTTCGTGATGCGGGAAGATCAAATCGTTCCCGCCACCATGAAGATCAATCGTTTTCCCCAGATGTTGCATGGCCATCGCAGAACATTCAATATGCCAGCCGGGCCGACCATTCCCCCACGGCGACTCCCATGAAGGCTCCCCTGTTTTAGCAGATTTCCAAAGGGCAAAGTCCAACGGATTTTTTTTATTTTCATCCTTCTCAACACGTCCCCCGCCACCTGCAATCATCTCATCTAAATTGCGTCCAGAGAGCTTTCCGTAAGAGGGAAAACGAGAGACTTCAAAATCTCCTGAAAATCGCATCCTTCTTGATGCGCACGGGCAATGATTTTATCATCAACGTCAGTAAAATTTTTGACAAAACGGACATTGTACCCTTGGCACTCAAGGTAATTACGAATAACGTCAAAGACAATTGCCGATCGCGCGTGGCCCAAATGGCAGCAGTCATATACCGTCATCCCGCAAAGGTAGAGTGTTACTTCTCCCTTTTTCCCGGGGAAGAATGGCTCTTTTATTCTGGATAGGGTGTTGGTTATCTTCATTTTGTTTCAAGCTTGCAGCCGATGTTCTAACTTCCATCCATACGCCCCAAGCAATGGGACAAAGATACATGGAACAAGCGGTGTTGTTAAAATTTTATTCTCCTCCTTCACTACTTTTTGTAAGATTTGCGATCCTTTTTCCCCCACTGGGATAATCATTCGACCGCCCACCCTGAGTTGTTCAATGAGCGGGACGGGAATTTGGGGCGATCCAGCAGCAACCAGAATGGCATCAAACGGGCCTTCTTCCTTCCAGCCATAAGTTCCATCAGCCACACGGAGCATCACGTTTTCGTAATGGAGTAAGTCGAGAATGTTTCGCGCCTTTGATACCAGACGTGAGATTCTTTCGATGGAGAGAACCCGGGCCGCAAGTTCCGCTAATATAGCCGTTTGATATCCCGAACCCGTCCCAATCTCAAGAACCTTTTCTGATCCGGAAAGACAAAGCGCTTCAGACATTAAAGCAACCATATACGGCTGTGAAATCGTCTGGCCTTCTCCAAGAGGAAGGGCATGATCGCCATAAGATCGTCCTCGAAAGGCCTCCTCAATAAAGAGATGACGAGGCACCTTCCGAACGGCGTTTAATACCCGATCATCGACAATTCCCCTGCCAACAATCTGAGTTTCCACCATTCGGAAACGCGCCTCCCGATGGAGAGATTCCTGTGCCAAGATTACCTTAAAAAATGGGTCGGAACGCCGACTGCGGGTCGGGACGACTGGATTTGAACCAGCGACCACTCGCACCCCAAGCGAGTGCGCTACCAGGCTGCGCTACGCCCCGACATCGCCGCTATGCTAAAATCGCCAATAACTCTTCGAGCTCTTTTTTAACCTCGCCCAATGTTCCTTCCGGGAGATCCCGAAGCGGCTTTCGGGTCTGCAACATTTTCCTGGCGCCTGAAATAGTCAATCCTTCCTTGTATAAAAGCCGTTTAATCTCCAATACAAGATCAACCTCTTTTTTTGAATAAACCCGCTGTCCCCCTGTGTTCTTTTTGGGAGAAAGTGACGGAAATTCCGACTCCCAGAATCGCAACACATAAGGCTCCAATTCCGCAAGCTTACCAACCTCTCCAATTTTATAAAACAGTTTTTCCACCTACTTTATTACAGCCTTCTTCAACTGGTAACTTGCTTTAAAACGAACCACCTTTCGCGGCTGAATCTGCATCGGTAGGCCCGTTTTCATATTTCTCCCCCTGCGTTCCTTTTTCTTACGAACCAGAAAACTTCCAAACTCCGCGATCTTGACCGAATCCCCTTTTCCCAGAGTTTCTTTTATTGTAGTCAGAATCAGTTCTAAAAGTTCTCTTGATTCTTTTCGGGAAATCCCAACCCTTTCAACAAGGGCGTCCGCAATATCCGCCTTTCTCATAACAAAGTTCCGATTACTGTAATGTACGGGCGGGGTTATCCCACCTCTACGCCCCAAAAGATATGGTTCTGCGAGGACAAAAGTCAAGCCGGCTGTTCTTTTGCCAAAATTCCGCGACTGATGCGGGCAATTATTTTTCTTTCCAGGTCCAGACCCCGCTCCAATCCGGTGGAGGCGGATTTTTAATAAGGTGTTCGCAACGGGTTACAAAGACCCGGCAGGGCGGATCGGCCTCGGCGCCTTTGACAAATAGCGCGTGGGCATTTTGAAAATCTTTCTGGTTATAGGCCAAAAGCCCTTTCTCAAAAAGAGATTTTTCGGGAGACATCGGATCCCCCTTTTGGCCCAACACTTCAAAGATCTTAACGGGCCGGTTCTTTCCCACGACCTGCACAACGTCCAAAGGTCGAATCAGAAATTTTTTGTTTAATGTTTGCGCGGTAAACTCGCTGATGATAATGGTGGTGCCATACAGTTTATTGAGCCCTTCTAATCGGGAGGAAAGATTGACCCCATCGCCGATCACGGTATATTCCATTCTCTTCTCCGAACCCAAATTACCCGAAACCACGTTATCGGTATTAATGCCAATGCCAATATGAATGGGCGGCGCCCCTGACTGCTCCCGTTGTTGATTAAATTTCTTCAGGGACGCGATCATGTCCAGGGCCGTCTGTACCGCGCGGGAGGCGTCGTCTTCTTGCGGGTAAGGGACGCCGAAAACGGCCATGAGGGCGTCTCCAATATACTTGTCCAGAACCCCTCGGTGGTGAAACACAATATCGACCATGAGGGCAAAATAGCTATTGAGCATCTCGATTGTCTGCTCGGCGGTTAAACTCTCTGCAAGATGGGTAAAGCCCCGTATGTCGGAAAACAAAATGGAGACCTTGTTCTGACTTCCCCCCATGGAAACCTTATCCGGATCCTGGAGGACTTTTTCCGCAAGGTCTTTTGCCATATAACGGGTCAGCGTGTTTTTTATTCTCTTTTCCTTGCTGATATCCTCAAAGATTAAGATGACCCCCTGATGCGCTCCCTTATGATTAATCAACGGGAGAAAGCTGAAATTAACCGACTGCCTTTTTCCGCTGATGGAAAAGAGATCCATATCGGAATCGATGACGGCGTTATGCGTGGCATAGACCGAGTCGATTTTGCGTATAAAATATTCGTTAGGACTCCCCAGCACGCTGCGTATATCGTTTTTAAGGAGGGTGTCGGATGTCTGCCCAAACAGTTTTGCCGCGGCTTGATTGGTGGTGACGATCCTGTATTGGTTGTCCAAGGTAAGAATGGCATTGGAAATAGATTCCTGGACGCTTTCCAAGTATCTTTTCATGTCGCGTGTTTGCTCGTAAAGCTTAGCATTTTCCAGGGCAACGGCAATCTGGGAGGAGAGGGCTTCCAAGAGCGCTTCATCCTCCTGGTCAAAAACCCCGTTTTTCTTGTTGATGGCCTGGGTCACGCCGATTTGCATCCCGTGGCTGTTGCGCACTGGCATGGCCAGGACGCTTCGGGTGTGGTAGCCTGTTTTCTTGTCCACCGCAGGATTAAATCTGGAATCGTCATAGGCATCGGGGATGTTTAAACCCTTGCCATGGGTTGTGACCCATCCGGCAAGACCGGCGGAGATCGGGAATCGGATCTCGGCAATCTCCGCCCCCTGCGCCACTTTCGACCAAAGCTCTTTCTTTTCCCAGTCGATCAGGAAGAGGGAACTCCGATCGGCCTTGAGGACCTCGGAGATCTTACCAATAATTTTTCCAATCAGGATATGAAGGTCAAGCGATTGCGTGGCCGAGGAGGCCACGTCCAACAAGATGGCCGTCCTTTCCTGGACGGCGCACATTTTTCTGTAGAGATAGAAGTTTTCAACCGAGAGGGCCGTCTGATAGGTGAAGATATTAAACAGGGTCTCATCGTCCTGATGAAAGAATCCTTCTTTTTTGTTAATGACTTGAAGCACGCCAATGATCTCGCCTTTGATGTTCTTCACGGGGCCGCACAGGACGGTGCGGGTGCGATAACCGGTGCGGCGATCCACATCAGGGTTAAAACGGGGGTCTTCGTGGGCATCTTCTATATTGGCCAGTTGGTCATTTTGCGCGACCCATCCGGCGATGCCGGACCCGGCCGGGATACGGATCTCTTTGGACTCTTCCCCCTGGGCCACTTTGGACCACAACTCCCCCGTAAAAGAATCGATGAGAAACAGGGTGCCTCGGTCGGCGTTCATGACGGAGCTCGCCATCTCCACCACGCGGGCAATAAGGCCCTCAATATCCATTTTTAGCGTGATAATTTCCGAGAAATCGAGGAGGTGTTGCAGTGTTTTCAGTGTTTTCTCAGTGGTTTTGACTTTCTTAACCGTATCCTGAAAACGAACATTGGTTGCCGATAACCGACTGATGACCGTTTCCAGGATATGCTGGGCCAGTCCGGGTGCGACTTCGAAGGCGCGATTGAGATTGCTATAGTTGATTTGGAGTAACTGCATTGGCCCGATGGCCCGCACCGATGCAGACCGTTTGCCGCTTTTGAAGAATGCGATCTCTCCAAGCAATTCCCCGGGGCCTGCCTTTGTCACCGGGATTTCCGGCTCTCCCGGATCGCGGTGGAAGATCATGGCCTCTCCCTCAACAACGACATAAAGCGCCTCTCCATAACGGCTTTCGGAAATAAACTCCTCGCCCGCCGCGATCTTTCTTTCGACGATCAGCAGGGCAATCGCTTTTAACTCGGTGATATCGAGCTTTGAAAAGAAGGGAAGTGTCTTCAAGCGGTCCAGCCGCTGAGAATAGATGGCCTCTTCCAGGTTTTCTCGCGTAACGGCTTTAAATTCAAGGAGGAGATCCCCCATGAGTTTTTCGACCCCGTCCTGGGCCAATATTTTTTGGCGGGACAGGACGCGATCCAGCATCGTTTCATCGCACTGAAGATATTGACCGAGTTTCGCCTTTTCTTCGCTCATGGTGTTCGGAGAGGGGTTTAAGGATAGATCAAGATACCAGTCTGCATTTGATCTGTCAATTTCCTTGTGCCGCTCTTGATCCCGATCCTGGGTTGATCTTGAATATCTCTGATAGGTCGTATATAGTGTACGGGTGAGCCCCATTACATTATCGGCCCTTGTCAAATTACTATAAGGAGGAATAGCGTGAGCGTGAAAGAGACCTATCTGAACCCGAGGCAACAGTACGAAAAGTGGCATGAATTAAATGAATGGCTGAAGAAGGCGTTCCCTAAAGAAGTCATTTCAGAGGAATCGTTTAAAGATGTAGAACAGAAGTGTGAAGGGTTGAGTAGCCAAAACCGTCTCTTTTTTGGGTTTGGAGACGATGGCCAAGGAAACGCGGACCCCTGCTTGTCGGGTCATCTTTTCGTAACCTATCTTGTACAAAAATATCCTTGCGAGAAGTGGCGATTTGTTGACTTTTATCCCTCCCCGCCCGACCCGATGCGATTTGATTTTTACCGCCCGAAAATAAAGATGCGGGATGGGGCGGCAGCAAGGCCGAAAGGGTTTTACTTAAAACAGATTTTAGAGAGAGATTATATCGATGGGATTGGTGCGGAACATAAAAAGCTCTCCCCAGCAGATGTTCGTAAGCTCTCCCCTTGGGGATGGGGATACGAAGGGTTTGAATTTCTGGCATTAGAAGAGGCTTATGTATCATTGCTACTGGCCAAAAAAGTGAGCGCATTCGTGCTCTCCGACTATGCTGTTTCTCCCTACGGAACGGCGGACTTTGCGAGCACAATGTTGCTGGGGCATTCCAGAGGCAAACTGGAACTGGGCATGACAAACGTTCGCGATAATATCCCTAAGTTCGCCCCATCCCACTTTGCGTAGAAGTAAGGCGGCGTACCCAAGTGGTTAAGGGAGCAGTCTGCAAAACTGCGATTCATCGGTTCGAATCCGATCGCCGCCTCCCTCGCTATCGCCCCTTATACCGGCCATAGACCCAAATCCATTTTATGTTGGTGCTCCCCCTTTTCTCCCCTCCAAAAATGACGCCCTTAAAATCTATTTTTGATGGTCTTTTTTTTGAAGGGGATACGCTTTAAAATGGAAAGTGTTTCAGGTAGATTTTTTTCGTGAGGCAACGATACCCTTTCAGGTAGATTTCTGATGAGGCAATGCGTGAACTTGACTTTATTTCATGGGATGATTAGAATAGGAAGTGAGGGTAGGGCTTTGCCCGTCCAAACGCGGTCGGAACGCCGACTACGAGGGCGTGGAGGCATTGAGAGCGACGGGGTGGACCACCATCTATCAAGCGAGTCAGGCCCCACATCAAAAAGTAGGAGTGATAGTGATTTCTTTCAATTCCATTATGAAAAGGGGGCGGAATGTTTGAAAAATTCACAGATCGTGGAAGGAAAATTATCATTTTGGCCCGTGAGGAGGCCGAACAATACCAGAACGATTATTTGGGCACTGAACATCTTGTATTGGCAATCTTACGAGAAGGAGATGGGATGGCATTGGCCGTTATCAAGAAAATGGGTCTCTCCCCTGAACATATCCGTTTAGAAATAGAACGCAATCTGCCAGGCGGTGGGAATACCATGACATTTGGAGAGATTCCGTTCACACCCCGCGTTAAGAGGGTCATTGAATATTCTGCGGAAGAGGCAAAACTGTTGGGGCATAACTATATCGGCAGCGAACATCTCTTGCTGGGCCTTTTAAGAGAGGAAGAGGGAATTGGCGGAAAAGTCATGCGGAGCATGGGTGGCAATTTATTAACGGCGCGGCGGCTGACGATGGATCTCTTACGAAAAACAGCCCCGCGCGAAAAAGAAAAAAAGTCGAGCACACCAGCACTGGATGAGTTTGGCCGCGACTTGACACAAATGGCAAACGAAGGAGCGTTGGATCCAGTGATTGGCCGTCATGATGAAATTGAGCGAGTGCTTCAGATTTTAAGTCGCAGAACAAAGAACAATCCGGTGTTGATTGGCGAATCGGGCGTGGGGAAAACCGCTATTGTCGAGGGGTTGGCCGAAAAGATTGTCGCAATGGATGTTCCCGATAATCTCCTGAACAAACGGGTTGTCTCTCTGGACTTAGGATCTTTGGTGGCCGGCACAAAATATCGGGGCCAGTTTGAGGAGCGATTAAAAGTCGTGATGAAAGAGATTGTTGCTTCTGGAAACGTTATTG
This sequence comes from Candidatus Troglogloeales bacterium, assembly GCA_016195485.1. Taxonomy (GTDB): domain Bacteria; phylum Nitrospirota; class Nitrospiria; order SBBL01; family SBBA01; genus JACPZM01. Next base: position 11,829 of record JACPZM010000001.1, read on the forward strand.
TCTTTATTGATTAGTTGCATACGCTGGT
>JACPZM010000005.1 GCA_016195485.1 Candidatus Troglogloeales bacterium
CTCATAGACCCGTCGTTCCAGATTATTGGTAACCCCAGTATATAAAACAGAATTTCCCTTGTTGGTCATAATATAAACGGAATACTGATTCACAATGCTTCTTGTGATCCTTCGGGCTCACGCCCTCAAGGATGACAGCCTGTTTCGCCGAAATAGCGCTTCCCAAATTGTGCCAGATTTTTGCTGCCCTTCAATCGCTTCCTTCCCCAGTATCCATGCAGTTTTTAGCACAAAACCCCCTCTCAATTTACCCACTCGCTTCCACGATGACCCATAATCATAATAATTCCGCGGCCTTATAATAAGCCGAGAGGAACTCATTCCATGCTGTGTCTTTAATAAAATCCAGATTCCTCGTGCCGGCGATATAGGCCGAATCATAGACATTAAAATCAACGGCTTTTGGAAGCGTGAAGAAGACAATTGAAAGCCCTGTTGCGAGGGGTCTAGCGCTACCATGGTACTCGGAGATCACCACGGCATCTTTCATGGATTTGAGGCTGGCAAGGGCGTCTTGCACAGACTGGTTCAGCGCCGACTGCTCTGATAGTTTCTCGGCCAGATCAAATAGATCAAGGTAGGTATAGGGCGAAGTCAGCATATCCATCTGCTGGGTCGAATTCGCGGCTGATCCGACAGCCAAAATCGCCGCATCTCGTGTCGTCTGATCTTGTATCGCGGCCGTCAAATTCCGCGCCAATGTATCCACTAATGACGCTAACTGCTCTATGTCCGCACCAAGCCGCACAGCCGAAATCGTAAGATACTGCTCGAAATTCGGATTGGCGGGATAGAAGACCTGCTCATAAAAATTCTGGTAAGTCTCTACGATTAAATTGGCCAACGCCGCAGATTGCATCTCTGGATGATTCCTTAATCCTGTCAGGATTGCCGTATAATCCCAGCCGTTTGCCTGACCGGTTTCCTGTGAGAAGACCAGCAAATCGGCCGTGTTCCTGAATTCATAAGCCGTTTCGATCTGTGCCATTTGACTTGCGTCAAATCCAAGCAGGTCAAAATGAACCCTGGCTGTTTCAATGGCTTGACGCACAATGACATTCGACAAACAGCAAGGCACCCCCTCATGATCGTCCTGAAGAATCCCGTAACGAATCGGCCCGGATGCCGGCTTTTGATATCCGTTTCCATGATCCCAGAGAATCAATGCGCGACGCTGCGATCGGTAACGGTTTTTGGCCCAGACCAGAAAATCGGTTAAGGTATGCGGATCGGCCATGTTTCTTTCACCCAGGTCCTCGACTACTATCGCCCCGCCCGGCTGTACCGTTAATCGCTTCGTTCCCTCGTTGCTTGTATCGAGTTGCACAATGATTTGAAGATTGGGATCGGACCCGACCGCTTCCATCTCGGAGAGATCTAATAGTGCCGCATTAGAGAGATTGTTATCCCCCGCCATGTAGACCAAAACAGTCCAGCTCGGACTGTCGTCAGAGGAACAGCATGAAAATAGAAGCGGCAGAAGACAGAGAATGATGAATCTTCTCATCGCTTTATACCTTAAAGTGTATGGGGGTATTCCTGATTTAAAATACGGCCTAAAATCTGATCAGGATAACCCCACCAAGCAAAATACAGATCGTCCCAAGCAATGCCCATTGCTGTCGGGTTCTATAAAGCCAAATTCCTAAAATCAAAGTAGAGAGCCCAAAAGTTACTTGACTCCATGCTGGAAAGATTAGAAAAAGAAGGTCGGAACGAGCAGCAATAAAACCTAAACCCATTAGAATATTAGAAACAAAAGATTCAGTCCCCTTCGTAGAAAGCCGACTGTATTTTTCAAACTCAGTCTGGGAAATCTTTTCTTCGACCAAAAGCGTTTTTAAATTTACAATAATTCTCATTAAAAAATCTAAACGGATATCTGCAATAAACCGAGCTTTTAACGGCGCAGTTTGGAACACGATAATCCAAGAATGAGCAATACATCAGCACAGAGAAATGACATCCCAGGTATTGATGAGAAGACTTGCAATAATAGTGGCATCCCAATCCGAATCAAGATAAGAGCAACAATCATATTGAAGATAACAGACTTGAATCCAAGCCTAGAAATTGCTATTAGTTTTTCGAATTCAGACTGGGTAATCTCCCCTTTTTTAAGAAGTTGCGTTAGATTAAGATTTACCGTATAGCATGAGATTTCACGAAGATTAGAGCTATTCATGTCAACTGTCTACTTCACATTACACTAAAAATTGGGAAGTCCAATAATGCGTTGATATAATTTACGGTCGTGTGCATTATAAGAAGTAGTACCGGCCGGGAGGTCTTTTAATGTTGTGACAATAATGGTCTCGTTGGGAGAACGCCCAACTGTGGCCTTAGTGAACACAAGACCTGTACAAACAATATCTGCACTCTCACAATACGCATGGTATTGAACTCCGTTTCTTCCATCAACCATGTTATTTGCTTCTACAAAGAATGGTGTAGCTAGTGCAATAATCTTATCACCAGCACGCAAACCAGTCCCATTTTGGTAGATCCACGTTGCCTCTGCTGCGCCCAAGCTGTGAGCATATATTTCAATCCTGACATTAGAGGCACGGGTGCCTAGAGAACGTATAAAGTCCGCCACAGCTTCAGCTACTGGATCGCTAGATCCAGATGCCAGTTGGTTAGAATAATTATCGTCGTTTTCAGGATTGGTGCCCGTTCTCCAGCCAGTGATATAGATACGAATTGTCGTGTCACTAAATTGTTCATACTTTGCGCGTCCTTCAGAATTCGGTATTGTATCTCCAAAGGTGGGTTCAGGTCCACCACCGCCGCCTAATACGACTGTGTAACATTCGTCAAATGGGCAGTTCGTAACTGTGTTTGGTCCGATAAATGGTATTCCCCCTTCATAATAGGGTAAAGGCAACGCCGTTCCATTCTTAAGGTCTCTTATTGTGACTGTATTTGGATCAACATTTGCGGGCACAACAAAAATGAATTTTGCAGTATTGGGGTCGGCTGACGTTGGAATCACCGCCCAACCATCGTCGGTTACTTCACCCGGCCACACTATCTTTCGAACCTTTTTACTCGTACAACTTCCAAAGGTTTGAACGGCATCCGTCAATATGCCCGTATCCATATACCAAACAAATGTCTGGCCTCCCGATAGGCCGCTCGTAAAGTATTTGGGTGTCGCGTTCCCGTTCCTGCCTAATTCGGTTCCCACACCCACACCCATGTTATGTCCCGGTCTAAGGGTCCCAATATGTCGTCTCGGATGGTAAACTTCCAACCTACAGCTTTTATTTGGAAGGCCGTCAACATATTTATCGGTCCATGAGACAGGATCTTTCCACCAACCCTCACCCCTGATCATCCCATCAGGAGTAAAGTATCCTCCTCTTGTCGTACCATCTGGATTTTCATCATATCCAAGCAAATTATTAGGGGTTCTTTGTATATTACTGGCCCCCGGATAGCTTGCCAGATACTCTTCCCAATATGCCTTTGGCCCACCCCCAATACCGACGGTCCCTTTATTGAATGTTGCTTTGCAGGTTTTGTTCTCATTCATGGTGACTAAGCCATCGGTACAATCTGAGTTTCCTGACCAACCGGCGAAAGATGACCCGGCGTTAGGGGTTGCAGTTATGACTACTTCTGTGCCAACAAGATAAGTCCCATCACCACTGACGACCCCACTTCCCGTGCCAGCTATTTCGATAGTCAATTTAACCGTAAATGCCTGTGTAGAAGCACTAGCAGTATTGGAGTAACCGCTCACATTTCCAGCGGCATCAGTTGCGCGAGTTCGGTAGCTGTAAGACGTACTGGCTGATAGGCCGGTATTTGAATAGGTAGTCGCACTTGCCGTAGCAATCTGTGAAAATGCGGTACATCCGGCTCCTTGGCAACGTTCAATCTGATAACCAGTCACGCCTATGTTGTCTGTCGAGGCCGTCCAGGAAAGATTGATCTGGCTACTGCTGGTACTTGTTGCAGTCAGACTCGAAGGGGAGGTTGGGACAATGGTGTCGAGTGTCTGCGTAGATAGCCCGACCGAATACATCCACCGGAGTTGAAGCATTGCTTGTGCTGTTATTCCCCAACTAACCGAGGTCATTAAGTCCCCAGCATTTCACCCCGCCTGAAGAGGTCAGCGCACAGGTGTGATCCCCTCCTGCGGCGATTTTTGCTCCAAGGGATACTGTCGGGAAGGATAAACCACACACCAGAATTAAGAAAAGGCAACCTATTCTAAACCTGTTCATACGCCACCTCACTATCGAATCATTAAGATGCTTGGGTAATTGATCTGCTCCTCATCGTACCAATAAGCACGCGTAACTGAAAAATTACCTGCGGCCTTGTGCTCCAGAGGCGACTTTGCAATTCCCCCCAAAATCTAATCGCGGATTTTGGGTTTACAACAGGGGGGATTGCTCCCCCCTGTTGTATGCCACCTCAAACGTCTTTTCAGGCGAAAGCAGTTAGTCTACGACATTCTTGTCCAGATGATATACATCACCGTCTGCAGCGATCGTGTTCAGACTCACATCCTTCACACCGGTGACCGTCAGTGTACTATCCGTAGCCTTCAACTCATCAAGTGTCTTCGTGCCGTTGACCGTGAGAATAACGGTGTTCCCGGTTACGAATACCGTCGTTTGCTCTGCGGCGGTAACAGCCGGAGGATCTGTGATACCGCTGAAGAGGTAGTTGCCGATCGTTTCGGCGGTTGTCTCATCCAACGGCTCATTGAATGAGATTTGAACGCCAATCACCTTCGGTACGGTATCGCTATTTTCGGTGTAAACGATACTGTCTTTCACCATCTTCGGTCCTATCGCATCCTTGGCTGTTTTGGTATTGCTGTCCGGGCCTTCTACTTTATCCGAATTAACACCACGAACTTTGCAGGCATACTGTAGCGCATGCTGACCGCCGGCTCCAAGGAATGTTCCGAAGAAGATATCCTCGTTGGAAACCTCGGGCGATGACACCAGTTCGAATGTTCCAAGCTGAACCGAGCCATCAAAATAGATCTGGTCAGTACGACAATACATGTTATACGTCTTTGCGCCTGAAACCTGTGGCCAGTCGAAAATGCCGGTCGTATTCTTATTGGCCTCATTCAGGCCCCCAGCATTCACGAGCGTGAGGACTGGTGTTGCGGGCACTGGACCGCCATTGGTGGTGAAGGAAACAAGGCAGTTATTACCATCGCTAGGGCAAACACCAAGCGCGGCGGGTATAAGATTCTCATCTACCAAGCCGTCAAGCGGTAGAAAAACCTCGTAAACCCCGGAAGTGCCGGTTGTGAAACTGACCGTCAATATGGTAGATGACGCATTCCATGTCAGCGTGTAAGGAACATTGCCCCCCTTGTTACCGAGAAACTCCACATCGATACTGCCGAAGAGATTATTGTCAGCATTGCTTGGATCAATTCCTGCCGCCACATTTTGTTTTACCGGCTCGCTAAATGTGAATGTCACATCGGTTGGGCCTGCCGCCTGGTCACTGCCCGGTTCGGGGCTGACCGCAGTAATCGTCGGCCCATGGGCATCGGTGGTGCAAAGATGCAGCGCATTGTTGTCCTGAACCAGCAGGAACAGCGTCTGGCCATCGGATGGAGTCGCTACAGTGCTGCTATCCTTTTTCGTCGGCGTGGTTGTGCTGTTCACCGCTTCGATTGTGAAGTACTGGCCAGCTTCGATATTGTTGATGGTAAATTCGCCGTTGGCATTTGTGACCGCTGTCGCCACCACATTGCCATAACTGCCCGTCCCGCTGTTTCCGCCGCCATACATAGAGTAATAAGCGGATAGCGTAACCGTCGCGCCCGGAACAGGGGTAAAGAAATCCCCTATACTTTCAGAACAACCGGCCACAACCCCCTTGATGTTGGAGGCCAGCTTGCCGACATTCACGTCGGCATTGGCCACCAGGCCGTCCACCGGCGTGTCATGATTAGTGTTGTTCGCCCCGCAGTCATCAAGACTATCGTTGTCATCACTGGGATCAGGGCAGGGAGAGGAGTCATGCAGCGATGTATACTTCACCTCTACATCCTGATAGCGAAAATCAGGATAACGTCCCGTAAAGGCTGAGGCCATATTGACCGGCGATGTTACCCCACGCAGATCAACCGTAATATCATATTTTCCATTGATCGTGCCGTTTAACGCATCGGTAGTTGCCGGAACGTTCTCCAGGATATACTGACCCTGTTCATCTGTCGTAGTCTTCGCCAGCCCGATTGAGACCAACGCGTTGACAATCGGTTGCAGCGTGACGGTATCACGCACCTTTCCTTGAATCGTTCCCTTGGGCTGGAAGGCTGAAGCTGAGGGAGAGGATATCGACGTTTGGGTCGCCCTATCCCCCTCCGTGCAGCCTCCCAGGGCAATAAAAAGTAGACCTACCATTAAACATGAACTCCATGTCTCCTTCACCATTTTTTTCTCCTTTAGTTTGATGTTAAGTTGTGTTTGACCTGTGCCCCGGCTTGAGACCACTAAAGCCGTCTGCGTGTCGCGGACGTTTATATGATAATATCCACCCCATTGTCAAGCTATTTTGACGCGACTCCCAAATCAACATACGCAATAATCCCTACGATTTCTCGATCAGAATAAATCTCTCCCAGTATCCTCATATAATTCCGCAGTTGCGTCTGATATTTCTCACCTTTACTTTTGCCGGTTTTATAATCAATGATGGTGACCTTTTCTGGATCAATCACCACGCGATCCATACGGAATAGATTCCCAACGCCATCGACATATTCCTGCTCTCTTCTGATTTCCCTTCCCGGCGCTGTTTTAAAATAATCGCTTATGGCATTGTTATTGACAACGGATACAATCAGGGCCTTCATCTCCACCTCGGAATAATCAGACCCGGTCTCTTCATTGACCCGCCGAATGATTCCTTCAACATCGTCCTCTGCATACTCAACAAAAGACAACACCCGATGGATGAAATCGCCGCGCAATCTTTCTGAAACGGGGATAAACTCTGCTGGATTCAAATCAAATGCCAGCGGTTTGTAACGATGCAAAAGCGGGCACGGGTCTGGGCGAGCAGACAGGTCACCCACACGGGGATGGTATGCTGGTTTGGGGGCAGGGGGATAATCTGCAATCGGAAGCAGTGAGAAGGGATATTGATCCGGTTTGTTTGTTACCCCAACGACATAAAGCTCTCTTTGGGGGCGGGTGAATCCGACATAAAGCGTGTTGAGCCGATTGACCGTTTCACGCATTTTCTCAGACGCATAAAGGTCTCTCAGCGTTTCATCGCATTCGGCCTCCTCCTTCTTGATCTTTAACAGGTGAACAGTATCCCCATTTTCCTCAATGATATAGCCCAATCCCTTGTTGTGAAGATCATAAAGAAGGACGATCACCACCGGAAAGCCAAGCCCTTTGGATTTATGGATGGTCATGATCTTGACCGCTTCTGTGTTTTTGGGAACCGCCATATTCCAATTAACATCTCCTTTCTCTTCATCGTCTGCGGTTGAGAGAAAATCGGTCAGGCTGTTGAATCCCTGACGTTCTAAACCGGATACAACCGTAAGAAATTGGATGAGCGCCCCTTCCTCTTTGGGCATTTCCTGAAAGATATTAAACACGACAAAAATCTC
>JACPZM010000010.1 GCA_016195485.1 Candidatus Troglogloeales bacterium
AAAAATAAAAACAGGAGGAAGTCTCACGGATGTTTCAGGATTTACTGCCGCTGGAATCTCTGCAGGAATCAAAAAGAACGGTCGGCCCGATTTGGCCCTTATCTTTTCGCAAACGCCGTGTGCCGTCGCGGCGGTTTTTACAAAAAATAATTGCCCTGCATCATCGATTCTTTTTAATAAGGCGAGGCTTCGTGGAAAGCAAGGGCAAGCGATTATCTGCAACAGCGGAAATGCCAATGCGGCCACGGGCGCACACGGGATGGACGATACAAAAACGATGGCGGAAGTCACAGCGCGCTGTTTGGGAATACCACAAAACATGGTTTTTGTGGCATCGACAGGGGTTATTGGGGAGTCGTTGCCGATTGAAAAAATAACAAAGGCAATTCCGATCCTCACAACGAATCTTTCTGAAAATGGCGGCCATGCCGCCTCCGAGGCGATGATGACCACCGACACGTTCGCAAAAGAAATCGCGTCGGCGGGAAGGGTGGGCTCGAAAGAGGTTTGTGTTGGAGGAATGGCAAAAGGGTCCGGGATGATTCATCCAAACATGGCTACCATGCTGGCGTTTCTAGCAACCGACGCCCTGATTGATCCTGATCTTTTGCAAGAGGCGCTGCGGGAGGCGTCTGATCGTACATTTAATTGCACCACGGTGGATGGAGAGACGAGCACCAACGACCTGGTCATTCTTTTGGCGAATGGTCGCGCTGGAGGAAATCCAATTCGAAAGGTTGGTGCGGCCTATCGGCAGTTTGTTGCCGTATTGGAGGGGGTTTGTCTAAGTTTGTCTAAAATGATTGTAAAGGACGGGGAGGGGGCGACCAAATTTATCGAGGTGCGTGTTCGGGGGACGAAAAATAATCGCTCCGCGCGCGACATTGCTTTCTCCATTGCCAAATCGAGTCTCGTTAAAACCGCCTTCTTTGGCCAGGATGCCAACTGGGGCCGCATTGTCGCAGCCATTGGAAATACAAAAGAGAAGATCAATCTTGCGAAGTTGGATATTGCCTTCGGAAAAACGCTACTCCTTCGAGGCGGCGTCTATCAAGGAAAAGCGGCGGAATCGCGAGTGGCCGCGTATCTTAAGGGGAAAGAGATTTGTCTTGTCGTAGACTTGCACAATGGATTAGGATTGGCCGTAGTCTTTACATCCGATTTAAGTTACGACTATGTCAAAATCAACGCCGCGTATAGAAGTTAGGGGTTTCACGTCCATGGAATGGTTCTATCGCCCCACTTCACGACAATCTCTTTCTTGACTGCTGTTTTCTGTTTGGATCGGACAAATGTGACGAAGTGTTGCAACGAGGGATTATCCACCTCTTTTTCAAGTTCGTCAATATGGATAAGATCGTAGACGTTGATCCAGCGTTCCTCAATCTCAAGTTCTAGTTTTGGATTGAGAATGTAATAGCCACGCTTTACGCGAATAAAGAGCTTCCGGTTGCACGGATCATCGCGGCCAATTTCGTTTCGGGCAAGGACGGCGGAAAGATACGCGCGTTCTCTGCGATGGGGAGGGATGACATGGTCTGGAAAATGAGAAAGCGCATGGACAAAATCGGCCGTCTGAAAAGCCGGCAGGCCCTGTTTTATTTTCACGCGAAGGATCTCCTGAAGAAGGGCCAACATAGAATTGACCAGAAAAAATTCTGGCCGTTTGTTATCGAGTTTAATCAGCTTGTCATCCACTCTGACCTTAATACAGGGCGGGGCGAGGCTTTCGTAAAGACGCCCGATCCGCACCGCTGCAAACTCTTTTGACTGATAGGCCTGACGCAAGGCAATTTGTAAGGGTGTTCGTCCCCAATTGTCGGTGCGATGGGGATTCGCGCCGTTTTGAATAAGCCGCAAGGCGAGGTCATCTAATCCAAACAACGCGGCGAGCATAAGCGGTGTCTGGTTGAAAGGGTTGCAATACTCTACGCCATACAAGTCAATTTTGTGTTTGATTTCTCGAAGGTTGCCCGTGAGATAGTCGTTGTAATGTTTTTGCTCAATGGACTTCTGGTGATGAAACGGCTCCTTCGCCGTCTTGAAATCGTGTGCGACGAGGGCATCGAAGAGATGGGGCACATGGTGTAACACGGCATATTCAAAGAGCAGAAGCTTGGCCTGCCGGTTGTAGTGATCAGGATTGAGCGCCTCCTTTTTCAATTGCTCAAGGTTGTGGGGTGTCAAGACCTTCCACGGAACCTCTTTCTGGGCAAGAATCACCCGCCGGATCTCCGCGGCTTGTTCTTTCTTCCCCTGTAGTTCAAGACGATGCGCCTCTTGTTTCCACTCTTCCTGCGATGACACATGCCCTTTCAGGGCCACACCCTCTTTTTTGAGATGTAATCCCAATAGATTAAAGAGGCGGTGCGATGGGTTTCCCTCAATGATGCAGAGGTTGCGTATGGAACGAGTCAACGCGACATAAAAAGCGTTAATGAAAAACTTGTACGCATCAAGCGATTTATCTTCTTTGTCCTTCGCGCGCGCATATTTTAATTCATCATGCGCCAGATCATTTTCAGTGACCCCCTCCACAATCGCATTAAATTCGCGCGGATGATCTGTCACAAAGTTTAAGAGAATCGCCGTTTCATACTCTAATCCCTTCGCTTCCTGAATGGAAAAGATCAGCGGCGTCTTAAAAGAGTTTTTCGCCTGCGCCTTGTCTTCATCGCGCATGACAATGACCGCTGTTTTTGCGGAGCGGGCGGTTTTTGTGTTTAATTCCCCTCTTATCTTCGCATCGTCTGCAAGAAACTCGATTTCTCCCCGGTGATCAGAAACAGAGCGGATAAGATAGTTGCTTTCTTTATCAATCGATCCGAACCTCGCATTCTTAAGGAGGAGAAGCCGGTTCGCCAACTCTGTGACCTGGGGTGAGTTTCGGTAGTTCGCATTAAGCACCCGAAGGATTGCCGAGCGATCCTTGTGCTGATCTTTATAGAACATCGATTGCAGATGCGCCCAGGAGAAAAAATTGGGATGCACAATCTGGTTCGCATCGCCGCAAAGCAGAAAGTGATTCGGATCGCGGAGCGTTTTTAAGATTAGAGAAAGCTCTATATTGGTTAAGTCCTGCACCTCATCGACTACCACAAAATCGTAAGTTTGTTGCGCAAGCGAAAGATATTGATAGGCAATTTGGTTTGGGTTATAAAACCCATCGGTTTTCAGAAATTCCAGATATTTGATAAAAATGTCATAGACAATGTTTCGCTCCTCGCTCGGGAAGATCGATTGGCGAACGCCCAAATTGAGATAGTCCTCTCGCGAGAGGTGGGGTTGATCCACGGCCTGGCCTGTCAATACGCCATGAATTTCCTCAAAAACCTGATGCGTCTCTTTGATTTGCCATACATGTCGATGGCGCGCGAACCAGTCGGCAAAGTCCCGATAGGTCAGCTCCCGTCCCTCGGCAACATGAATCGTTTCGAGAAATTCTCGGTAGGATAAGAAGTCGATGCTCTGGTTTTCGTTTTCATAATGGTTGGCATAATAGAGATCGCGCGCATTTTCGACCAAATAGGGTGATCGCGTGACGTAAAGAATGTTGCCTGTGAGTTGCTTTAATTTTTCCAGCGTCAGCGCCGTTTTTCCGCTGCCTGCAGAACCAATCAGGATCAACGGAGGACGCAATGTGAAGATGTCATTTTGCAGATCATCGAATGAGAGGATTTTGTCGAGCAGATGGAAATGGCGTGCCTTGGGGTTCAGATAAACCAACGCGGGAAGGGCGGCATCGGCAAGGGTGTCAGTCGCAGGAATCTCTTCGAGTTTACTTTCATCCACCACCGTTCCATTTAAAAATCGGGAGAGGTGGTAGCGATGCTGGCGGATGACTTCCAACAAGAGGATCAATTTTTTCCCCTGATAGCGGGCAAAGGTAAAAAGGAGACGGTCGGCGTCGTTGAGTTTCGCTCGATAATAGCGGGCGCCAATGAGCTTTTTCGCGTTGGCGGCGCGGAAGTTTCCTTCGCAAAGCGCGGCCTCCACGAGACTGATCTGATCCGTTAACCCCGCGGTGTCTAAATCGTTGTAACGCAAAACCTCTAACATATTCATTGCGTGATTTTACCGATTTATCTCCCACAGCATTTTTTATATTTCTTTCCGCTGCCGCAATTGCACGGATCGTTTCTCCCGATCTTCGGCTCATTTTTATGCGTAACAGGGGTTTGAGGTTGGGGTGCCTCCCCTCTTCCCAACTGTAACGTCCGAAATTTTTGAGATGGAACGTCGCCTGCGGCGGGGGCGCTTTTTTTTGCAGCCGTCGTAACGGTTTCCTGCGGGGGTTGTACGCGAAAGAGTTGTTCTACGGCGCCTCTTTTAATCCTGTCGATCATGGCCATGAACATATCAAACCCTTCGCGTTTATATTCCGAAAGAGGCTCTTTCTGTCCATAGCCCCGCAAACCGATTCCTTCCTTTAGATAGTCCATTCCCAACAGATGATCTTTCCAATGGGCATCAATCATCCTCAAAAAGAGTTGCTTCTCCAAGTGATGAAAATCTTCCGCGCCAAACGCATGCTCCTTCTTGCTGTAAGCTTCCGTCACCTCTGAAATGATCTGATCCTTTAATTCATTCCAATTTGCATTGGAGAGATTTTCTTTGGACAATGGCATATTAAATTGATTTGAAAGGGTCAACGCCAGATTCTCGATATCCCATTCTTCCGAATAGGACTCTTTGGGGCAATGATTTTCTAAATCAGCTTCCACCATCTCGTGAATTGTTTCCTCTATTTCGGAAAGACGGTTTTCAGAAAAGGCCTGATTACGGAGGCCATAGACAAGGGTTCGTTGTTTATTCATCACATCATCGTATTCCAGAAGGTGTTTCCGAATATCGAAATTATGACCCTCCACCCGCTTCTGGGCGTTTTCAATCGCGCGCGTCACCATCCTATGCTCGATCGGAACCCCTTCTTCCATTCCCAGTCTTGTCATCACCTTCGATATCCGTTCCGATCCAAAAATACGTAAAAGATCATCTTCCAGCGAAAGATAAAACCGAGACGATCCGGGATCTCCCTGCCGTCCTGCGCGGCCCCGGAGCTGATTATCAACACGACGTGATTCGTGCCGTTCCGTTCCAATAATCCGAAGCCCTCCCAACGCAATCACGCGCGCCTTTTCCGCTTCGCACTCTTTTTGTATCTTTTCTTTCGCCGCTAAAAGCGCTTCCTGCTCTGCGTCCGGGTGTTGTGCCTTGTAATGTTTAAACAAGAAATCAGGATTGCCGCCTAACAAGATATCGGTGCCGCGACCGGCCATGTTGGTTGCAATCGTCACGGCGCCAAAGCGGCCTGCTTGGGCAATAATCTCGGCCTCTTTCTCATGGTATTTCGCGTTTAAGACGGAATGTTTTACCCCCCGCCGCTTTAAAAGCGAGGAGAGATGCTCCGACTTCTCAATCGAGAT
>JACPZM010000017.1 GCA_016195485.1 Candidatus Troglogloeales bacterium
AGTTGGGGATAAATATCCCTTTATCCTGCCGAACGCTGACGGCGCAAGATGTGTTGGAGACTGTGCGTTATCTGGTCAACCTGAAGGGGGGAAAGGGGGAGATTGATGATATCGATCATCTCGGAAGCCGTCGGATTCGGTCGGTCGGCGAGCTTTTAGAGAATCAGTTCCGAGTCGGCCTCGTTCGGATGGAGAAAACGATCAAAGAAAGAATGAGCCTTCTGAATCTTGAAACCGCCTTGCCCCACGATTTGATCAATGCCAAGCCGGTTATCGCGGCGATTAAGGAATTTTTTGGAAGCAGTCAGTTGTCGCAATTTATGGATCAAACCAATCCCCTCGCCGAGATTACTCATAAACGGCGACTCTCCGCGTTGGGGCCGGGGGGGCTTACGCGTGATCGGGCTGGGTTTGAGGTGAGGGATGTGCATCCGTCTCACTATGGCCGGATATGTCCTATTGAAACACCGGAAGGGCCGAATATCGGTTTAATTACCTCCCTGGCGACTTATGCGCGTGTCAATGAGTTTGGTTTTATCGAATCGCCCTATCGAAAGGTTACAGATAGCGTCGTGAGCGAGAATGTGGAGTTTCTTTCGGCTATTGATGGAGATCGCAATGCGATTGCCCAGGCGAATACGCCGATAAACGCCAAGGGGAAAATCACGGCAGATACGGTTGCCGTGCAGTTTTCGGGGGAGTTTATAACGGTTGCCCCTTCGCAGGTTCAATATATGGATGTTTCCCCAAAACAGATTGTCAGTGTGGCAACGGCTCTTATCCCATTTCTGGAGCATGACGACGCGAATCGCGCCCTGATGGGTTCCAACATGCAGCGACAGGCTGTTCCGTTGTTAGCCGCGGAGGCCCCCATTGTTGGGACGGGGATGGAGGAGATTGTCGCTGAAAACTCCGGATATGGGGTATTGGCAAAAAGGGATGGAGTCGTTGAAAGCGTGGATGCCGCCCGTATTGTGATTAAGGCTGATCTTTCTCGAAAAGAAAAAGAAGCGGCCAGCGAACTCTCCGAGGAGGTCGGATTTGATGTCTATCGTCTGATGAAATTCCAACGCTCGAATCAGTCGACCTGCATACACCAAAAACCGCTTGTATCGCTGAAGCAACGAGTCAAAAAAGGGGATGTCCTGGCCGATGGTCCCGCAATGGATCGCGGAGAGTTGGCGCTAGGTCAGAATGTCTTTGTCGCGTTTATGCCGTGGGAGGGATACAACTTTGAAGACGCGATCTTACTTTCAGAAAGATTGGTCAAAGAGGATCGTTTTACCTCCATTCATATTGAAGAGTTCGATTTAGAGTTTCGCGACACCAAATTGGGCAGAGAGGAAATGACTGGCGACATCCCAAATGTGGGCGAAGAGGCGCTTTGTAATCTGGATGAGTCCGGGATTGTGCGTATTGGCGCGCAAGTAAAACCGGGGGATATTCTAGTCGGAAAGATTGTTCCAAAGGGCGAGACGCAGCTTACACCGGAAGAAAAACTGTTGCGGGCTATTTTTGGGGAAAAAGCGGGGGATTTTAAAGATGCCTCGATGTATGTGCCTCCCGGCGTAGAGGGGATAGTCGTTGACGTCAAGATCTTTGCCAGAAAATCTCTTGAAAAGGAGAGCCATGCAAAGAGTCTCAACAGTGAGGAGTCGGCTCGTCTGCAAAGAGATCATCGCGACGAGCTTCGCATTATTGAGGAAGAGAAATACAAAAAGATACGTAAATTTTTAATCGGCAATGCCATTGGGTCCGATGTCATTGCTTCAGAGACCGGGGATATTCTCTTAAAAAAGAAGAAAGAGATTACCAAAGAGGTTTTGGATCAGATCCCAGACGCAGCCTTAAAAGGGCTTATTTTAAACGATCATGCACAGCAGGAGAAGGTCAGCCGCATCGAAGAGTTTATGAAAGAGCAGATTGATATTTTGCAGATGGCTTATGACGAAAAAATAGGAAGGTTGCGGCGGGGTGATGAACTTCCTCCCGGGGTGATCAAATGGGTGAAGGTCTTTATCGCAATGAAGCGGAAGGTGCAGGTGGGGGATAAGATGGCTGGCCGACATGGCAATAAGGGTGTTGTCTCGCGGGTGCTCGCTGAGGAGGATCTGCCGTACTTGACCGATGGAACGCCGGTGGATGTGGTGTTAAATCCGCTGGGGGTGCCTTCCCGTATGAACGTGGGGCAGATTTTGGAAACCCACTTGGGCTGGGCCGCAAAGGCGCTGGGTCTCCATGTCGCGACTCCCGTTTTTGATGGCGCTACGGAAAAGGATATTAAGGGGATGCTTGCAGAGGCCAAGCTTCCAAGTTCCGGCCAAACGAGACTTTATGATGGCAAGACAGGTGAGCCATTTCGCGGAGAGGTGACCGTAGGTCAGATGTATATGCTGAAGCTCCACCACTTGGTTGACGACAAGATTCATGCCCGTTCGAATGGCCCTTACTCGCTGGTGACGCAGCAGCCGTTGGGTGGAAAGGCCCAGTTTGGGGGACAGCGCCTTGGGGAGATGGAGGTCTGGGCGCTTCAATCGTATGGCGCGGCCTCTACCCTGCAGGAGTTTCTGACGGTTAAATCGGATGATGTTGCGGGTCGATCCCGAATCTATGAGGCGATTGTCAAAGGGGAGCCGTTCCTTGAAGCGGGATTGCCGGAGTCCTTTAATGTGTTGATTAAAGAGCTTCAGAGTTTGGGGCTTGATGTAGAGTTGATTAAATCTTAAGCCCAAAAAAAACCAGTAAGACCATATCCCCGATAGAGGCACTCGGGGATGACAGACCATGAAATACTAAAAAAGAATGTCATCCTCGAATGTTTTTATCGGGGATCTAAAAAACCAAAAAGGAGATCGCAATAAATGGAGACAACATTTAGCAGGCTAGAAACCGTCAATTCACTTTTTGACAAGCCCAAGATGCCGGTTTCGTTTGACGCGATCCGAATCCAGATCGCCTCTCCGGAAAAGATTCGTTCCTGGTCTTATGGGGAGGTCAAAAAGCCGGAGACGATTAACTATCGTTCTTTTAAGCCTGAACGGGACGGTCTTTTTTGCGCCCGAATTTTTGGCCCGGTAAAAGATTGGGAATGTAATTGCGGGAAATACAAACGGATGAAGCATCGCGGTATTGTTTGCGATAAGTGTGGTGTAGAGGTGATTCAGTCCAAGGTGCGGCGGGAACGGATGGGTCATATTGACCTTGCTGCGCCGGTCGCCCATATCTGGTTTTTAAAAGGGGTGCCGAGCCGGATTGGGACATTGCTGGACCTCCCTCTAAAGCAGTTGGAACGGGTCCTTTATTGTGAAAGCTATATCGTTACTGATCCAAAGCAGACCACGCTCAAAGAGAAAGAGATTATAACGGAAGATCGGTATCGACAATTGGTCTCGGAGCATGGGGTTAATGGATTTTCGGCCGGTATGGGCGCGGAGTTTATTCAAGAGCTTCTAAGGAAGATTGATCTTGAATCGCTTTATACCGAGATTCAAAGGAAGATGCGCGCGACGAATTCAGAGGCGATAAAAAATAAACTAATGAAGCGGCTGAAGGTTATTGAAGCGTTTCGAAAGGCGGGGAATCGGCCCGAGTGGATGATCCTGAATGTCATTCCGGTCCTTCCGCCCGAGTTGCGGCCTTTGGTGCCGTTGGATGGAGGCCGTTTTGCCACGTCTGATTTAAACGATCTTTATCGCCGCGTGATTAACCGCAACAATCGGTTAAAAAGGTTAATCGAATTAAAGGCTCCGTCTGTTATTGTTCGGAACGAAAAAAGAATGCTGCAAGAATCGGTTGATGCCCTTTTTGACAATGGCCGCCGGGGGCGCGCCATTCGTGGAACGAACAAGAGGCAGTTAAAGTCTCTTTCGGATATGTTGAAGGGGAAGCAAGGTCGGTTTCGGCAGAATCTTTTGGGAAAACGGGTTGACTATTCTGGACGGTCTGTGATTGTGGTCGGGCCGGAATTAAAGCTCAATCAGTGCGGATTGCCTAAAAAAATGGCTTTGGAATTGTTCAAACCGTTTATCTTTCAGAAACTGGAGCAGAAAGGTCTTGTTACAACGATTAAGGGAGCTAAAAAACTGATTGAAAAAGAGAAGGCAGAGGTTTGGGATATTTTAGATGATGTGATTCGAGAGCATCCGGTTCTTTTAAATCGGGCGCCTACTCTGCATCGTTTGGGTATTCAGGGATTTGATCCGATTTTGGTTGAGGGAAAGGCTATACGTCTTCATCCCCTCGTCTGTACCGCGTTTAATGCCGATTTCGATGGGGATCAGATGGCGGTTCACCTTCCCCTTTCCATTGAGGCCCAGGTGGAATGCCGGGTGCTGATGATGTCGGTGAATAATATTCTCTCCCCGGCAAGCGGCAGGCCGATTATGACCCCTTCTCAGGATATGGTGTTGGGGTGTTACTGGCTTACAAAGGAGCGGCTGGGCGCCAAAGGAGAAGGAAAGGTTTTTGGAAACGGATCAGAGGTGCGTATTGCCTACGACGCCGGAGAGGTCGAAGAGCATACTAAAATAAAGATTCGACTGGATGGAAAGCGGGTAGATACCACGGCAGGTCGTATTCTAATGAGCGAGGTCTTTCCGAATAGTATTCCCTTTTCTGCGATCAATAAGGTTTTAAACAAAAAAGAACTTTCCAAGCTGGTTGATCTGGCGTATCGAGAGGTGGGGGCAAAGGAAACCGTCGTACTTCTTGACCATCTTAAAGAGATTGGATTTTCCTATGCCATGCGGGCCGGTATCTCTGTTTGCCTTGATGATATGCGTATGCCGGCAAAAAAGGCGCAAATTATTGACAAGGCAAGGAGAGAGGTCTCGGAAATTGGCAGGCAGTATTCTGAAGGGCTTATCACAAACGGGGAGCGATATAATAAGGTGGTTGATATCTGGGCGCATGTCACCGAGCTTGTCGCCCATGAGATGATGAAAGAGTTGGCGCAGGATGAAGAAAGGGCAAAGCACGGGAACGCGGATGCAAAGGCGCCCCTTCGCTTTAATTCCATCTACCTCATGTCGGATTCCGGTTCTCGCGGCTCTGCGCAACAGATTCGCCAGTTAGGCGGCATGAGGGGCCTGATGGCGAAACCTTCGGGAGAAATCATTGAAACCCCAATTACGGCCAACTTCCGGGAAGGGCTGACGGTCGTAGAGTATTTCATCTCTACGCATGGGGCGCGGAAGGGGCTTGCCGATACGGCGCTCAAGACGGCCAACTCCGGATATCTTACCCGCCGTCTGGTGGATGTGGCCCAGGATGTTATCATCAAAGAAACAGATTGCCAGACAAACGACGGCATTGATGTCACGGCATTGGTGGAAGGGGGAGAGGTGATCATGCCTCTGGAAGAGCGATTATTGGGCCGCATCGCGGCGGAAGATATTGTAGATCCAATCACCAAGGAGGTGATATGCCATCGCGAAGAGGAGCTGGATGAGAAAAAAACGCAGGCGGTGGTGGATGCCGGTTTGGATAAGATTAAAATCCGCTCCGTGCTCACTTGTCAGACCCGTCGAGGGGCCTGCGCGAAGTGCTATGGGCGGGATTTGGCACGGGGCCGTTTGATTGAAAGGGGGGAAGCGGTGGGGGTCATCGCCGCGCAGTCTATTGGCGAGCCAGGGACACAGTTGACGATGAGAACCTTTCATATCGGAGGAACCGCAAGCCGTATCATCGAGCAAACGGTTCTGGTTGCGAGAAACGCTGGCACACTGAAGTATATAAATTTAAATACGGTTAAAAATAAGGATGGGGATATGGTGGTGATGAGCCGTAGCGGAAAGATTGCCATTATCGACAAGGCTGGCCGTGAGAAAGAGAAGTATGCGGTTGTCTACGGAGCCAAGCTGAAGGTAAAGAAGGAGGCAAAGGTCGATGCGGGTCAGGAGCTTGTTGAATGGGATCCATACTCTCTTTCCATCCTCACCGAGGTGAGCGGAAAAATCGCCTTTGGGGATATTATTGAAGGGCAGACGATGCGGGAAGAAGTTGATGAGATCACGGGTCTTTCTCGAAAGGTGGTGTCTGATTTTCCCGGATCAAATCTTCGTCCGCGGATTTCCATCAAAGATGATGATGGCCGCACGATAAAAATTTCCCAGAGTGGCGCCGTGGCGCGTTATCTGCTTTCTGCCGGTGCGCATATTCTAGTTGAAAAGGGACAGAGTGTCTTTGCCGGTGATGTTTTAGCGAAGATTCCGCGTGAGACCACAAAGACAAAAGATATTACGGGAGGTCTGCCCCGTGTCGCAGAGCTTTTTGAGGCGCGAAAACCGAAAGAACACGCAATTATCTCGGAGATTGACGGCACGGTGGAATATGGCGGATTTGTGAAGGGAATGCGCAAGGTGATTGTGAAAAACGAGATGGGAGACGCGCGGGAGTATTATGTCGCCAAGGGAAAGCATGTGAATGTTCATGAGGGGGACTGGGTGCAGGCCGGAGAGCCGCTAATGGATGGTTCGGCCAACCCGCACGATATATTAGATATCTTGGGGCCGAAAGAGCTTCAGAAGTTTCTGGTAGATGAGGTGCAGGAGGTTTACAGGCTTCAGGGGGTCTCTATTAACGACAAGCATATCGAAGTGATTGTGCGGCAGATGTTGCGGCGTGTTCGGATTGAAGATGCCGGAGATACCGATTTCCTTATGCGTTCTCAAGTCGATAAGTTTGTCTTCGAGGAGGAAAATGAGCGCGTGATGGCAAAAGGGGGAAGGCCTGCCACTGGGAAGCCGATCTTTTTGGGAATTACGAAGGCGGCGCTTTCCACCGATAGCTTTATCTCTGCCGCCTCGTTTCAGGAGACGACGCGGGTGCTTACCGAGGCCGCCATTAGCGGGCGCGTTGACGATCTTTTAGGGTTAAAAGAAAATGTCATTGTCGGGAGATTGATTCCCGCCGGGACCGGCTTAAGCGAGTATCGCGATGTTTTTGTAAAGTCGCCTCATGCGGCGTTGGCTACGGCAGCGACGGATGTCCATATCAATGGCGATGGCGCGGCGGCGGGTGTGTAGGGCAGACCTATGTGTCTGCCATCTGATTTAATTTTGGACAGGGCGAACACGCAGGTGCGCCCCTACCGTGCGCTCTTTTTGTGCACCCACTCGATGACGGCCTCCACATTCTCTTCGGGGGTTTCAGGTAGTATTCCATGGCCTAGATTGAAGATATGACCGGACCGATTTTCGGCGAGCGCCAGAATTTCGGTGACCTGTTTTTCTATTTCGGCGTGAGGAGCAAAAAGAAGAACGGGGTCTAGATTTCCCTGAACGGCAACATCGTGGCCGACAAGGTTCCAGCCTTCATTGAGCGGAATGCGCCAGTCTAATCCGATAACATCCCCGCCCGCTTCCCGCTGCATTTTTAGGAGTGTCGCTGTGCCGGTTCCGAAGTGGATCACGGGAACCCCGCATTTTTTTAGACCCGTAAAAAGCCTCTTCATGTGCGGCAGGACATACTGACAATAATCGCTTGTAGAAAGCGCGCCAATCCAGCTATCAAAGACCTGAAGGGCATCTGCACCGGCTTTCACTTGGGCGCAAAGATAATCAATGAGAACGGTCGTGAGCTTTGTCATTAATAAATTCCACGCGTCGGGCGCGCCATACATCATTTGTTTGGTCTTGATATAATTTCTGGAATGACCCCCCTCAATCATGTAAGAAGCGAGCGTAAAGGGGGCACCAGAAAATCCTATTAAGGGAATTGCGAGTGAAGGACGAACCGTGCGAATGGCTTCCATTACAAAACGTAAATCCGATTCTGGATCAACCGGTTTCAATGCTTCGACATCTTTTTTATCTCGAAGCGGGTTAAAGATTGTAGGCCCTTCTCCCTTAACAAAGTCGAGGTGAAGCCCCATCGGCTCAATGGGGAGAAGGATATCGGCAAAAATAATAGCGGCATCAAGATCAAATCTTGCGACGGGTTGCAATGTAACCTCTGCGGCCAACTCCGGTGTTTTACAGACAGTGAGAAGGGCGTGTTTTTCGCGAATTTTTCGGAAAACACTCATGTACCGTCCAGCCTGGCGCATAAACCAGATCGGCGTGCAATCCGTAGGTTCCCGACGACAAGCCTTTAAAAATCGATCTCTCATAAATTCTTCTTACCGAATCCATCGGCCCAGATTTCCAGCGGCATAGGCGCGAACCGACAAATCAGGATCGTGAAGCGACGCTTGTAAAATCGGTATTGCTTCGGGGCCTGAAATTGCGCCTATCGCCCGCACAGCGGCAATTCGAACCCGAGGGGCCTGATCCGACAACGCCTTTATGAGTAGGGGCAATGCCGCTTTTCCCCCGATTTTCTGCAATGATCCGATGGCGAAATGGCGCACCCCGTAATCAGCGTGATGAAGCCCCTTTTCATAAATATCAAGCCGCATTTTTCCATACTGCGCCAATCCCTCTGCGGCAGAGAGTTGTACAATCATCTCCGAATCGACAAGGAGCGCCTCTAAAATCGGAATTGCCTTTTTGTCTCCGATTTTTCCTAAAGAGGTCGCAGCGGCCCCTCGAACCGATGGGTCTTTATTTTTTGTCAACGCAGAAAGCAGCGTGAACGAATCTGGTGACGCAATCTCTCCTAACGCCTCTGCGGAAAACATGATAACAGTGCTATCTGCGTGTAGTAATGCCTTCGCGAGGATAGGCACAGCGCGGGGAAGCTTCGTTCTTCCTAACGCCACCACGGCCGGAGAAAGCGTTTCCTCCTTCTCTATTGCGATCTGAATTGCCATGAACATTGTTTCATTGCCGCGCTTGGCCAAAGCGGCCTTCGCAAAGAGAAGAACTGTAGAATCGGAATCTTTTGTAAAGGGATCAAGAATTTTTTCCAGCGGGAGAGCATCCACCTTCCCATCTGCCTTTGCGAGTTCGTCTAACGCCTTTACAACGGCGATTCTCACCATCGGGTCGGGATCGCCTCCTGCGGCTAGAAGCAATTTTAGTGTATCAGGCCCATGCAATTGCGCAATCGACTCGACCGTAAAAAGCCGCACAAACGCCATGGAGTCTTTGAAACTCGGAATAATCATCGGGATATACTTTGGATCACCCATCTCGCCAATCGCTTTTACCCCCGCGGATCGGACGAAAAAGTTCTCATGAATGAGGGAGCTTTTAAGAATAGCGTTAATGACTTTCTTCGTATCCTCTCCCTTTGAAGCAGTGCACCCGGGGAAAAGAAGCAGTGTGATGAGGGACACACTTGTCAGTAGATTCAAAAATACAGTATCCTTCGCCATTGCCGGATTATCTCACAAGAGGAGGCGGGTAAGAAAGATGGAAAGAAACAGTTCTGAACAAAACATCTCACTTGATTTTTATCCGGGAGAGCAGACGGCTGTGGTTTTGACCCAGCCCTCCGAGAAGACAAAAAGGATCGTTCTTCTGATTCATGGATTCATGTCCAACAAAGATAGCGACTCCAATCTGGAACTCACAAAACGGCTTCTTACAAAAGGGATAGCAACGGTTCGATTGGACTTGTTTGGCCATGGAGAATCCGACGGTGGCACTCAGGTGGAAATTCTCCTCTCCGCTGCGAGTGCTGTACATCTAAAACGCTTGATTGGATGTTGATTGGGAATGAGTTTACCCAACGCAGGCCATCGAGTCTGTAGTTGACTG
>JACPZM010000002.1 GCA_016195485.1 Candidatus Troglogloeales bacterium
CCCTTTTACTGCCTTTACGAGAGAGAACGGATCGACACGGGCGCCGTTTAGTCGTGCCCCCCAGTGAAGATGGGGGCCGGTTGCCCGCCCGGATTGACCGACAAGCCCGATGATCTGCCCCCGTTTAACAAGATCACCCGCTTTGACTTTCATTTCTGAAAGGTGAAAGTACATCGTAAAAAGACCCCCGCCATGATCGATCACAAGAGAAAGTCCGTTAAAAAAGAAATCGCCAGATAAAACGATCTTCCCGCTATTAGATGCCGCGACACTTGCCCCTGACGGTGCGCGAATATCTTCTCCAGTATGAGGATTTTTCTCTTGTCCGTTGATGACCCGCTTTTTCCCAAATGTCCCTGAAGTGGGGCCTTCGACCGGGACCAAAAATAAATCACTCCACAGCCGCTTGTCACCACCCGCAAGCGACGGTCGTCTTTGGCCAAAAACATCTTGAAACTGGGCGGCCTCTTTTGCTACACGTTCTGCAGTCGCAGGTGACAAATCGACTTTGTCTTTCGGCAAGGTAAGCGTCTCCACTCCAAAATCGGTTGGGAGGACTTCTACAATATATTCTTTCTTATTGATAGCAAGGGGATACTTCCCCGGGGCAAGGGCAAGATCGGCCCCCAATAATGCGGATAAACGCTGCCCATCTTCAAAGAATGGAATTGCTTGATCCTGAAATTGACCCACGGCCGATTGCATGCCGCTTTCAATAGGCAGTGCAAAGAGAACCACTTCTCCTTGATGAATCACGATGGAAGGCGCCACCTCCGCAAAAGTGACGCTATTAAAAAAAGTCCCGACCACTGCCAGAACGCTTATCCAAAAATTATTTATGGGGGGTTGCTGTGGCAATGAGCGCCTTTAATCGTGGATTGGAAGAAGCAAATGGGTCCATACAAAGGATTGTCTCCTCCCAGTATCCGTTTAGTTTAAGATAGGTCCAATCAACCGTATAAGAGCGGTTTTTTACCTTGGCAAAACGAATGAAGTCGCCTCGAACCTTGGCGCGCGTCGTCTCTGGCGGATTCTGCATCGCATTTTGGATATCCTCCTCCGTGGCCATTCTTTGTATAATATCCTTCTGCGCTAAAAGGTAATAAAGCCCCTTTTCGCGGTTAATATCGTGATATTGCAGGTCTATCAACGCCACGCGGGGATCGTCCATGCCGCATTCCTTCCGCTCCATAAAAGAATGGATAAGACCTCGTTTTGTAATCCAGTCAATCTCTCCGTATAATCGCTCCGGCTCTTCTTCCAACTCATCCAATACATATTCCCATTGCTCCACAATATCCCGAGTCGCTTCATCCTCATCTTCCGAAGCAAGATATTCTTTGACCGTCGCAAGGTATTCCCGCTGAATCTCAATGGCGGTCAATTCCTTTCCGTTTTCCATTCGAATCTTTTTTTTAAGCGTTAAATCCCTTGATATCTCCCGCATCGCCTTCACCGGGTCTTCCAGTGTCATTCCAGAAACCAAGAATCCGGATTCAATCATGGAGAGGATGAGCGCCGTGGTGCCTACCTTTAGATAGGTCGCGTACTCCGACATGTTGGAGTCGCCCACAATGATATGGAGACGGCGATATTTTTCCGCGTCGGCATGCGGCTCGTCGCGTGTATTGATAATGCTCCGCGATGAGGTGGTGGAAGAAGAGGTTTTTTCATGAATATGCTGCGCCCGTTGTGAGATAAAATAATGCGACTTCCCGGAACTTTTTAAGACCTTGCCTGTGCCGGTGTAAACAATACGCGTCACGAAAAAGGGGATAAGTTGTTCAGCCACTTTCCAGAAATCGATATCCCGTCGAATCAAATAGTTCTCATGACAGCCGTATGTATTGCCCATGGAGTCGGTATTGTTCTTATAAATAGAGATCGTCCCGGCCAACCCTTCCTCTTTAAGACGCCGTTCGGCAACGGGCAGACACGATTCCAAAATGCGCTCTCCGGCTTTGTCATGCACGACCAGATCAAAAACATTATCGCATTCGGGGGTCGCGTATTCTGGATGGCATCCGGTGTCCTGATAAAATCGCGCCCCATTGCAAAGAAAGGCGTTGGAAGGCCAGCTGTTGGGAATAAGGCCATCAAAAATGTAACCTAAAATCTTTTCCATCGGCAAATAGACCTTCCCCGTTGGAGAAAAAATAAGGCCATACTCATTTTCAAGTCCAAAAATACGGTTTTTCATTTTCAGGTGTCCCTGTACTAGGGCGCGCAGATTTTATCCTCTTCCCGGCTTTTAAAAAGTTTTCCCTGGGCATACGAAACACCCAGACCGGAAAGAACGGAGAGGTCGTCCTGCGATTCTACTCCCTTCACCATGGTCTCGCACTCTAATGTCCACATCAGCTTTACAAGCCGCTCAAGGGAATGGCGCTTTGCCGCATCGTTCGCAACATTGTTGCTGCAAGAGAGATCAACCTTAACGCTATGCGGCCTTAATGCGATCAAGGTTTCAAGACAGGTATGTCCAAAACCGATGTCCTCAATAACCAATTGAACGCCGCTCTCTCGAATCTGATCGACCCCTTTCACAAAATCCAGCATGTTCCCCTTAAATTGTTTTTCACTGAATTCAATAAAGTAATTTCCTTTTAGCCGCTCGGATGGGAACACTTTCAATAAATTTTCAGGCGAGACGGAAAGCAGTGTGGATGGAAAGATATTGATATGATATTTCAGCGAAGCGCTAAACGAAAGCGTAGACAAAACGCATTTTTCAAAACAAAGTCGATCGACATAAGAGAGCATCTGCGCCTCCGCCGCCAGAGGGAAAAAATCGTTCGGCATCTCATACCCCGTGACGTGTGACCTGGACAAGAATTCATAACCCGCAATTGCTGACGGATTTATCCGGAAGATCGGCTGCGCAACAACCCGTAATCCATCTCCCTGACGCAAGAGGGATAGGCTGCTCCACATCGATTCTTTGCCCTGCGCTTCGCCAACGCCACCTTCCTCGTTGTCGCATACAACTCGATTTTTACCGGCTTCTTTACACCGAGCAAGGGCGCCATGTGTCCTCGCTAAAAGTTCATCAATAGACCGTGTGGTGCGATTCACCATAGCAAGGCCGATGGAAGCCGTTATCTCAATCATGCCGTTCCCCCAGGGAATCGGCTCGGCAATCGCCAGTCGCATCTTATGGGCAACTTCCACGCCATCTATCAGCAGGGTCTTCCGCAAGAGAAGCATAAACTCATCGCCGCCAATTCGTGCGACATAATCTGTTGCCCGAAGCCTCTCGCCAAGCCTTTTTGCCACCGTCTCTAAAACCGCGTCCCCCGCGTCATGGCCCATCGTATCATTGATCTGTTTGAAAGAATCAATGTCCACTAGAAGCACAATAAAATGTTGGCCCTCTCGCAAGGCATATTGGCATTCCCGCGTTAAAACCTCTTGAAATCCCCGGCGATTTAAGACCTCTGTAAGCGGGTCCATCCGCGTCAAACTCGTCAGTTTCATGTTCGCTTCTTTCAGCTCTCCATTCACTTCAATCAGTTTTTTTGTTCGCTCGGCCAAGGCATCCTCGGACTTGCAAAGCGCAATAGCAGATCGAATCGCCCGGAAGAGAACCTCGGCGGTAATATCGCTTTTTGAAATATAATCAAACGCGCCCTTTTTCATGACCTCAACGGCTAATCGCTCCGATCCCTGCGCGGTGAGCAGTATCGTTGGCAGTTTCCATGCTTTGCTATTTTTAATCTCTTCAATCAGGGATACGCCATTTCCATCGGGAAGGTGATAGTCAATCAACGCGCAATCAAACGACTCTTTTTCCAAGAGCGCCCTGGCCTCCCGCAACGATCGCGCCTCGCAACCTGCAATCGTTCCCTCCGACTTTCGCAAGGCGCAAGAAACAAGCTCCATACTGATATCGTCATCATCCACCAGCAGAATTTTTAGCGGCTCGCGAGCAGGCATCATTGCGGGAGATTCGCCGTTTTGTTCGTTAATTGCCGTGGTTTCCATGGCTCAATAACGCCTCCATTGTGAAGGTGAACCCATGCGGGAATCCTACCCCTCAAGGTTCATTTTGTCAAACAAACCTAACTGCAAAGACTCTTTTTCGGAAAGCGCGATAGGATATTGTGACGTAAAGCAGGCCTTGCAAAAATGGCTGTTTTGCGGGGTTGTATTATGATGAACGGCTCGGAGCATGCCTTCCATGGAGAGATATTCCAGACTATCTGCCGTCAGATGTTTGCAGATTTCATCCACGGTGTGGGAAGAGGCGATTAATTCTTTGCGCGTGGGGGTATCGATCCCATAGAAACAGGGGGAGAGAATTGGGGGAGAGCTGATCCGAACGTGTATTTCTTTGGCGCCAGCCGCGCGAATCATCTTGACAATTTTTCGGCTTGTGGTGCCCCGCACAATCGAGTCGTCTACAACCACCACCCGCTTTCCGTCCAGAATCTCACGGACCGCATTGAGTTTTACTTTTACCCCAAAATGACGAATCTCATCCTTCGGCTCGATAAATGTCCGCCCCACATAATGATTTCGGGTCAAGCCCGCATCATACGGAATCATCGCCACCTCCGAATATCCCAAAGCGGCAATCACCCCCGAATCGGGAACGGCAATAACAATATCGGCACAAACAGGCGCCTCTTTCGCCAACTCCCGCCCCAACTGTTTTCGAATGCCATAAACCGATTGAGAGAAGATAACACTGTCCGGCCTTGAGAAATAAACAAACTCAAAAATGCATTGCGCGGATGGCGCTTTGGGAAACGGGAAAAAAGATTTTACTCAATCCGCGTTAATGACGATAACCTCTCCTGGTTTTACATCGCGGATCAACTCCGCTTCAATAAGATCAAAAACACAACTTTCCGAGGCCAACACATATCCTGTTTTTAATCGGCCCAAAAGCAGGGGGCGCACCCCATACGGATCGCGGACGGCAATTATGCCCTCTTCCGCAAGAAAGAGCAGAGAATATGCCCCCCGAACACGAGAGAGGCTGTCGCTAATCCGTTTGATTAAGGTATCGGCTGAAGATCGGGCCAGCAGGTGAAGAATGACCTCGCTGTCTACGGTTGATTGGAAGAGTGCTCCTTCCGCCTCTAACTCCTCGCGTAACCCCTTCGCATTGACCAAATTCCCGTTATGCGCCATTGCAAGAGTTCCCTGGGAACTCCCAATGAGGGGCTGAACATTATCAAGAACACTCTCCCCGGCGGTTGAATAGCGGTTATGCCCAATGGCCGATGATCCCTTAAGAAGCGAGAGATTCTGCGGATTAAAAACATCGGCAACAAGGCCAGTTCCCTTCTTTTGACGAAAGATCTTATCTTCATCATCATAAGTCACAATCCCAGAGGCCTCCTGTCCCCGATGCTGAAGCGCGTATAACCCCAGATAGGTCAAGTTCGCCGCGTCAGGATGCCCATAAATACCAACAATACCGCACTCTTCATGCATTTTGTCCATACGCAAACCACCCCTTACCCCTCCCTGACCAAGGAGGGGATTAGATTCTTAAATGTTCCTTTCACTATGACTCCCCTCCTATTTCAGGAGGGGCAGGGGGTGGTAATTCCTCCCCCAAAAAATAACGACTTAAACCGGTCTGATGCGCCGCTTCCATTTCTTTTATCGGAAGATTCACAGTCATTTTATCACCAACTTGTATCGTTAAGGAAACGCCGCCGGTTTTTCCCAAGACAGAATAGATGATATCCTGTGCATCGAGTAATGCTTTGAGTGTGTAAAGTTTTTCCTCGTTGACGGTTACGAGAACGCGCGATGGCGATTCAGAGAAAAGCGCCGCATCAGGTCTTATTTTACGCGGATCCATGTTGATCTCCGCCCCCATCTTTGAGTGAATACAGCTTTTGGCTAAGGCGATCGCAATCCCCCCTGGAGATAATGCCCGCGCGGAAGATAAGAGACCAAGCTCAATCGCGCGAAGGATGACTTGTTGGAGCGCCTTCTCTCGATCTAACCGTAACAAGGGAGGGCTTCCCCTTTCTTGAGAATAAATCTCCTTTAGATAAACCGACCCGCCCATCTCCTCTAACGTCTCACCGATTAAAATAATGATCTCCCCCTCAGATTTGAAAACCGGCGCGAGCGAATGAGTCGGTGATTCAATTAGCCCTACCATCCCGACGATGGGAGTAGGATAGATATCAAAACCGGCCGTTTCATTATATAAAGAAACATTGCCGCTCACAACTGGAATCGCAAAGGCCTTGCAGGCATCGCTCATCCCCTCAATAGAGAGGGCAAGCGCCCACATCGTTTCCGGCCGCTCTGGATTACCAAAATTTAAGCAGTTGGTCATTCCAATCGGTTTCGCCCCTGTGCAGATCAGGCGCAAAGCGGCTCCCGCCACGGCATTTGCGCCGCTATAATAAGGGTTTAAGAGGCTATAAGCGCTATTACCCTCTAGCGTAAAGGCCAACAGGGTATCGAACTCCTTGATCCGCAAAATGGCCACCCCGATACCGGGGCCTACAACTGTATTGGTCTGAACCATATAATCAAATTGCTGATAGACCCATTCCTTTGAAGCGAGATTCGGTGACGACAACAGCGTTAAAAGCGATGCAGAGTAAGAACCCGACGAGGGAAGCGGAATCGAGTCGTAGCTAAACGACGTAAGAATTTCCTGAAATTGCGGCGCCGCAAGTGGTCGTTCATAGACCGGGGCCTTTGAGGTCAGCACGTCCGCCGGAACACGGGCCACTTCTATATCCCCATTTGTGACCGTAACGCACCCATCGTCCGTGACCGTTCCGATGATTGAAAAGTCCAAATCCCATTTCAGGAAAACCGCTTCGGCCTCTTTTTCCATCCCCTTCTTGACGACAATCAGCATTCGTTCCTGCGATTCGGAGATGAGGATCTCTTCCGGTGTCATTCCTGATTCTCGTAACGGAACTTTCGCAAGGTCAATTTTAATTCCAACTGCGCCGCGATCGGCCATTTCGGATGTGGCACAGGTCAAACCCGCCGCCCCCATGTCCTGCATACCTACGACACAGCCAGTCCCGATTAATTCAAGACATGCCTCTAAAAGAAGCTTTTCAGTAAAAGGATCGCCCACCTGAACGGCAGGACGAGACTCTTTTGAATGTTCCAATCCGGTTGACGCCATCGTCGCGCCATGAATGCCGTCTCGCCCTGTTTTTGATCCGACATAAATAACGGGATTCCCAATGCCAGAAGCCGCTCCCTTAACAATATCTTCGCGGCGGGCGATCCCCAGACAAAAGGCGTTGACCAGCGGATTTTTCGTATAGGTTTCGTTGAAGGAAATATCTCCCCCCACTGTCGGCACGCCGACACAGTTGCCATACCCTGCGATACCGGCAACAACCTGTTCCATCAAATATCGGTTCTTCGGGTTTTGCAGTGGGCCGAAACGAAGGGCGTTGAGCAAGGCAATCGGCCTCGCCCCCATCGTAAAAATATCTCGAATGATCCCCCCAACGCCGGTGGCGGCGCCCTGATAAGGCTCAATAAACGAGGGATGATTGTGACTCTCGATTTTAAACGCCGCAACGAGGCCGTTGCCAATATCCACCACCCCCGCGTTTTCTCCAGGGCCGAAAATCACCCGTTCCCCCACTGTTGGAAATCGTTTTAGATGAACGCGTGAGCTTTTATAACTGCAATGCTCGCTCCACATCACAGAGAACATGGCAAGCTCAACCGAATTGGGCTCTCGCCCTAAAAGGTCCAAGATTTTTTTATATTCATCGTCCGATAAAAGACGCGACGACGGGGGCACGACCTTCGCATGGCACGTTGCCCCTGCGACTTGCTGCGGGTGGGGAGTTGACCCCTTATCTGAGACATCACAGTTTTTTGTGTGGCCCATTTTAGTGTTGGATGGGGCTTTGCCCTGCTATGGCCGGAGAAACCGACGGATTAGAAACGCTGCTGACTCCCTTAAAAATCTTGAAGCTTTTCAAAAGATCAATGGCTTTTTGCAATTGGATATCGTTTTCATCAGAAGCGCCCGCGCCATCGTGCGCTTCCTTTACTTTATCTGCCTCCTTGTTCACGGCAGTTGCCCTCTCATTATTGGCTACTTTTTGATCTTCTGATTCCGATAATTTTGCCTGCTGTTCTAACTTCACAACAATATCTGGCGTAATCCCCTGGCCGTGGATGGAACGTCCTTTTGGAGTATAATACTTGGCCGTAGTCAGCCTCAAGCCGGATCCGTCCGACAAAGGAAGGATCGTTTGAACCGACCCTTTTCCAAATGATTGTGTTCCTAAAATCACGGCGCGTCCCCAATCTTGAAGGGCCCCCGAAACAATCTCCGACGCGGAAGCCGATCCTTTATTGACCATCACCACCATCGGAACATCTTTCCAGAAGCCCCCTCCGTGGCCGATATAATCGTCCTTTTTGCCATCACGAGATTTAACCGAAACAACCAGATTCCCATCTTCTAAGAACTGGCCGCCAAATCGTGTGCGGTCTGTTCCTGAAACTGAGTGATTCGAACATAACCGATTTCCCCATCAAACACCTTTGATTTAACACTCTGGACAACGATTGTCTCCCGAACCAATTCAAATGTCAGAGGCGTTTTGTGATCCTCCCGTTCTATTGTTAGAACGACTCTTGTCCCTTTGGGGCCTCTCATTCGATGAACGGCTTCCATCAAACCGACTTCTTTTGCCAACACCTGTTCATCGACTTGAATAATGATATCTCCGGCTAGAATCCCCGCGCGGTCTGCAGGGGTTCCTTCAATCGGCGCAATCACAACGACCCTCCCATCCTTTGCGCCGACTTGCAGACCTAAGCCCCCAAACTCCCCTTTGGTATCAATCTGGCTCTCCTTGTACATATCTGGCGGCATATAAGAAGAATGGGGATCCAGCGTTCCAACCATTCCGTTAATGGCCCCTTCAATCAGCTCTTTGCTTTTAACCGGTTCAACATAACTTTTCTGTATCGCAGATAAAACCTCTGTAAAAACCTTTAACCCCTCATAAGGATCATCTTGTGCAGAAACCGCGCTTCCCCATATTTTAATAAAAAGCACGGAGGTTAAAATTCCTACTGTAAAAACAGAAAAAACAATCCCAACACGTCTGATGGTTTTCTGATTCATTCTATAAACTCCTTGCACGGGCGGGTCACCGCCCTCACTATTCCCTTTTTTGAAGCCACACTAAAGGATCCATTGGCTCTCCCTCATGTCGCATTTCAAAATAGAGGCGATTTCCCTCTGAAAGACCCGTTTCTCCAACCGTCCCAATAGTGCGGTTTTTTGTCGCCTTCTCCCCCACTGAAACGAGCAATTTCGCCAAATGCGCATACACGGAATAAAAATTCTCGCCATGATCCATTATGATCATCATACCATAACCTTTGAACCAATCCGCATAGATCACCAACCCCTCGTAAACTGCCCGGACTTCTTCCCCCTTGGATGTTTCAATTTCAATCCCTTTTCGAAAAACATACGTATCAAATTTAGGATGTTTCTGGCGGCCAAAAAGCGAAACGACCGCTCCATCGTTTGGCCAACCCAACTGGCCTTTTATCTTCGCAAAACTGGTCAGCGGCGGCAACGGCGGCTCTTTTGCCTTGCGCCTTTCTTCTTCCAATTTTTTAATGAGGGATTTTAATTGTACGGACGACTCGTCTAACTCCGTGATCGCCTTTTCATAATAGCTCTTTTCATTCCGGACACGAGACAAAAGCTGGTGCTTTCGCTCTTTTTCCTTCCCAATCTCAGAAAGTTTAACAACCAAAGGCTCTCGAACAGAAACCAACTGCTGTTTCATGGCGTCTAATTGATTTGTTTTCTTCTCCAATTGCAACTGCTCCTCCTCAAAAAGAGAAAGGATGTCTGTTTCTTTTTCCGCAATGGTCTTAATGTAATGAAGCCGCTTTAAAAAATCGGGGTAATTGGGCGAAGGGATTAAAATCTTTAAAAGGCCGCTTGATCCTTCCTGATAAAGCGTTCGAACTCGTTTTGTAATCAGGCCCCTCCGTTCCTCAATCGACTGATCCAACACCTCCAGCGCGGTGGCTAAATATCCTATTTCCGTTTCTTTCTTTTTAATCTTACCCTCAATGGAGGTCGCATCGGTTTGAAGGGCACGAACACGGTAATCAATCGTTTCTAATGTTGATAAAACCGACTCTTCCTGTTTTTTTAACACATTTTTTTCCTTTTGTTTCTCATTGACCTCATTCTCTAATCGTTTTAGCTCCTTCTTCTCATTTTCAATATGCGCATTGATGACCGAAAGATCTTCCTTTGCAACCGCGGAACCTGTGAACCAAATCCCCAAGATGAGAGTGGCAATAACAAACAGCGCCCCTTTCCTGAGCCGGTGTTGCGGGTGCAACTTCGCCCGAAAACGCATGAAATAGGTCAAGGAGATCTCCCCCCCAATACCACCCAAAAATGCCCCGGTCAGCACCATTCCCGCAATAATCGGTTGAGGCAGGAAATGCAGTGTGACCAATTTCCCAACCATTCCTCCCACTTCCACAAGATGGGTATTGAAAAACTGGAACAGGCCAAAAATCGCAGCGCACGAAAGACCCCCGCTCATGGCGCCTAATAGCATCCCCTCCAGAAGAAACGGGTTTTTAATAAATCTTGGAGTGGCCCCGATCAGTTTCATGATTTCCACTTCTTCGTGTCGATCAAAAAAATGGAGCCGAACGGCATGCGCGATAATCGTGACAACCGCAACAGTCAGCAGCCCCCCGATCCCCAAACCGGAAAGTTTTAAAAGGGTTAAAAAATCACTGAAATTTTGCAGCCACTCCGCGCCGTATTGCACCTCCTCCACACCAGAGAACTTACTCATCTCCTGCGTCAGACGGCCAATTTCTTTTGGATTTTGATAGGAAGGTTTTACATTCACTTCAAAGGAGGCCGGCAATGGGTTTGTCCCCAGATGTTTTACAAGCGTTTCGCTCTGAAACTCCTTCTTGAACAACTCCAGCGCGTCGTCCTTGGAAAGATATCGAAAAGAGGAGACGCGCAGATCGGAAGTGAGTGCGTTTTGAATGAGGCGGGTATCTTCTTCCTTGGCTGTATCGCTTAAATAAACAGAAAACTCCACATCTCTTTGGATCGAGGCAAGAAGACCTTTGACATTAAAGTAAAATAGCAGAAAGAGTCCGAACAACATCAGCGTTAAGGTCAGCGTAATCACCGAAAAGAAGGCCAATGACCGATTGAGCCGAATGTTTTGAAGCGCGCATTTTAGAAAATAAAAGAGCCTCATTCCGATTTCCCATTTGAAACAATCTTCCCGTGCAAAAGCGTCACCATACGACTGGCAATTTGGGAGATGGCATGACGCTGATGCGTTGCCACCACCACTGTGGTGCCAAAGGCATTAATATTTTTTAGAAGCTCCAAAATCTCTAACGAAAGCATCTCATCTAAATTCCCTGTCGGCTCATCCGCCAGTAACAGGAGAGGGTGATTCACCATGGCCCGGGCAATCGCAACCCGTTGTTGTTCTCCCGCAGAAATGGCATCGGGCAGTTTCCGCTCGTGACCGAGCAACTGCACCATTTCCAATACCTCCTGCACCCGTTTTTTTATCTCCTTGCGCGATGCCCCCACTATTTCCATTGGAAGGGCAGTATTTTCAAAAACCGTTTTGCGATGAATAAGCTTAAAATCCTGAAAGACAAATCCAATGGTTCGACGCAGATAGGGGATCTCCCGTTCTTTCAGGGTAAAAATATTCCGATCATTGATAAACAGCTCTCCATGATCTCCCCGCTCTTCGCAAAATAACAGCTTTAACAGGGTTGTTTTACCGGCCCCGGAAGCCCCCGTTAAAAAGACAAACTCCCCCTTTTTAATCTCCAAATTAATATCAGAAAGCGCCGGCTCTATCTCCCCATACGTTTTGGTAACGTGAGACATCCGAATCATATTGTGCCTCCAACAGTCGCAGCCGTCGTCACGGTCGTTTTTATCAATAACGGAATCTTTCCCGCCACCAGTTCTTTCAGTATGCGCTTATGCTGTTCTTTCATCCACTCTTTAATATCATTTTGTGAAAGTTCCGAACAACCGCAAGAGAGATAGCTGCTTTTTCTGGACAATAGCGCCGCGCCGCCCTTAAATAAAAAGGTCGTAATAATAGGATAGTCCGCCCCTTCATGCTCCGTTTGAACGTGATAGACCTCTCCTTGATATTCTATATTGGTGTTAAACCCGGTTACCATATTACAAGAACGATTTCCCTTCAAAGGCGTTCTGAAATAGACTAATCGAGACAGTATGTCCCGCCTTTACAATTCCCACAACATCAAAACGGCACAAAGAAGTAGAGAGTCTTTTTTGCTGAAGATAAGCCAACGCCACACGATTAAGCTTCTCCTGCTTTTGAGGCGTAACAGCCCCCTCTGGTCCTCCAAATTGAGAACTTGATCTCGCCTTCACCTCCACGAAGACCAATGTCTTTCCCTCCCACGCAATTAAATCAATCTCTCCGACAGGGCATTTAAAATTTTTCTCGACGATCTTATATCCCCGTTTTATCAGAAACTCCGCCGCAATCGCCTCCCCTTCCAGTCCCGTCACGGCAAGGTCTCTTGTAGGGGCGCCGCTTGCTGCGCCCGCACCCCTCGAAAGGTTTTCCGGTGAAGCCGACAATAGCCATGCTCCGTAATCTTATCAAAATGTTCCCTGGTTCCGTAACCCTTATGCGTGCGAAAGTTATATTGCGGAAATTCGTCATGATATTGATCCATAAGACGATCTCGTGTAACCTTTGCGACAATGGATGCCGCTGCGATCGTAATCGAAAGATTATCCCCATCAATAATTCCACTCTGTGGAATCCCAATAGCAGGCAGCATAAGGGCATCAATCAGCAAATAGTCCGGAGTGGTGGACAGCAAAGAAAGACTCTGCCTCATGGCCAATAATGTCGCATTTAAAATATTAATTTCATCAATAGTCTCGTTGTCAACGATACCTACTCCAGACGCTATTGCATGTTTTAATATCTGATCAAAAAGAAGTTCACGTTTTAACCGGCTCAACTGCTTGGAATCGCGAATCCCGATAATAGAATGGGATATTGGAAGGATGACTGCGGCGGCGACAACAGGCCCTGCCAAAGGGCCGCGTCCAGCTTCATCGATTCCGCAAATGTTCCGATAACCAAAAGATACGAGCGCCCTTTCAAACAACGACATACTAATGTAACTCTGTAAGCGTATATCTTTGAAAGGCAACTCCATGTGTGAAAAGATTTTTACTTTACAGATTCTACAGGCACGGGGTTCTCTTCCTCGATTTGGTCGCTTATGCTTGGAACCAAAATGGGTGTTGGCTCTTTTTTGGCATCGACGATTTCCCTCTTTTTCTCGGAAAGACGCGCAGAACGTCCACTCCGTTCACGCAGAAAATAGAGCTTTGCGCGATTGACCTCCCCTTCTCGAACAACCTCCACACGTTGAATCGATGGGGAATGCAAGGGGAACATCCGTTCTACCCCCACTCCATAAGAAATTTTTCGGACAGTGAATGTTTGGCGATGGCCAACACCTTTCATCCCAATAATAATCCCTTCAAAAACCTGGATACGCTCTTTCTCTCCTTCAACAATTTTCAGGGAGACCTTCACGGTTTGTCCTATCTTAAGTTGAGGGACATTGGGCTTTAAAAAAGACTCTTCTAATTTCTGTAACTGATTCATTTTCTACTGTGCTCCTTCCCTACATTAGCAACTCTGGTCTTCTTTTTTGGGTATTTAAAAATGCCTTCTCTTTTCTCCATTGGGCAATCGCCTCATGGTTTCCAGAAAGAAGCACCTCTGGAACCCTCATCCCTTGAAACTGTGCGGGCCGAGTATAATGAGGATACTCAAACATCTCGCAGTCGGTGGCACGGCCATTGCGAGCGTTCCGACCCAACGAGAACGATTCTTCCTCCAGCGATTTTGGTTCTCCCAATACACCCGGTATAAGACGAGCCGCAGCATCCACCATTAAAAGAGCGGGTAGCTCTCCCCCTGTCAAGATATAGTCCCCAACCGAAACCGCCTCCAGAGAGACTCCCTCTTCCACCCGCGCATCAATTCCTTCATACCGCCCGCAAATAAACACGAGCGTTCTTGTCTCTTTTGAAAAATCACATGCCATGGCCTGACTAAAGACAACCCCTTTTGGATCCGGCATAATAACGCGAAGCTCGCCCCCTTTTTGATCCTTCCGAATTGCCTCAAGGGCGGCAAAGATTGGCTCCGGTTTTAAAACCCCGGAAATAAGGTTAATATTATGCACTTCATCATAAATCCAAAAGCCCTTCCATGGGGCGAATAATCATTTCTTTTTTAAAAAGATCTATCTGTTTTACGACGGACTTTAATGCTGGAATGAAAAACTCTCGACTCCCTTTTTTGACAACATAAACGTCATTGCCTCCAGTTTCCAAAACAGAATCGACCTTTCCCAAAAGACTCTCCCCCTCCAAATAAACATCAAGCCCAACAATCTCATGCCGAAAGTAATGATCCGCAGGCAATAAAACCCGTTCCCCTTCCGCAATCTGTATCTCACCCCCCCGCAAACATTCTGCCTGTTCCCGCGAAGTCACATCCTGAAACGTGATAAAGGCAAAACGGGAAGCAAACCGCACCCGTTCTATCTGGTACGAATAACAACCCCCGTCTTTTGTTCCGATTGTAACATGACGAAGACCGTTAAATCTTGCCGGAAAGTCTGTCATCAGAGAGCACTTAACCTCCCCTCGAAGACCCACAGGCGAAAGAACGACCGCTATTGTTACATTGTCACTAGAGTCTATTCTAATATCTCCATTACACAGCGTTTGCCTATTTTCGTGGCCGCCGCGTTTAATATGGTTCGCATTGATCGGGCAGTCCTTCCCATCTTCCCAATCACTTTACCCAAATCTTCTTTTGCCACCCTTAATTCAATAATGGTTGTTTTTTCCCCCTCGGTTTCTTTAACCGAGACCTCTTCCGGTCTATCTACTAATGATTTGGCGATATATTCAATGAGATCTTTCATTGTTTTCCCTCCGTATTAAACAGACGTCGTCTCGTTCGCAAGTGAAGTTCCTATTTTCTTGTATAACTGGGATTTATTGAAAATAGTTCTGACCGTATCGGTAGCTACCGCGCCTTGTTTTATCCACCGCATGGCATTTTCCACATTATATTTTGTCGCGCTATCAAAGGGATCGTACGTTCCTAAAATCTCAATAACCTTTCCATTCCGCGCCGCATTTGAATCGGCCACCACGATACGATACAAAGGTCGTTTGTGTCGTCCCACACGGGAGAGTCTTATCTTGACTGCCATTGTTTCGTCTCCTTACATTTGTTCGATAAATAAGGGCGTAGCAAGCAACGCCCCTACATTGATGAAAATATTTGTCTTAATGGATTTTTCCACCCTCTCACTCCATTTCCCACGGACATTGATCTAAACATCTTTTTTGCCTCAAAAAATTTCTTAAGAAGCCGATTGATTTCCTGCACAGAAGTTCCGCTCCCCGCCGCAATTCTTTTCCGCCGGCTCCCGTTGATGATATCGGGATTTTCCCGCTCCAATGGCGTCATGGAGGAAATCATCGCCTCGGCATGGCCCAACTCCTTCTCCATCTGCATAGGATTGGCCAATTTTGTCATCTCCTGAATCCCCGGGATCATCTCAAACACCTTTGCCAAATTTCCCATTTTTTTTATTTGCGCCAATTGCCCCCGAAAATCTTCCAAAGTGAATTGACCGGTTTTAACTTTCTCTTTAGTATGCGCTGATTGTTCTGAAGAGAAACTCTTCTCCGCAAGCTCAACAAGGGACAAAATATCTCCCATTCCTAAAATTCTGGAGGCCATGCGATCAGGATGGAAGACCTCAAAGGCATCCAACTTTTCTCCCACTCCAATAAACTTAACTGGCGCCCCCGTTATGGCGCGAATCGATAAAATGGCGCCTCCCCGCGCGTCCCCTTCCGTTTTAGTGAGGATCACGCCGGTTATTCCCACCCTTTGATGAAAGCTCTGCGCCACATTCACTGCGGTCTGTCCGGTCATCGCATCGGCAACCAATAAAACCTCATCAGGCTGTGCCCTCGCCTTCATCTGGGATAGCTCCTCCATGAGCGCCTCATCCACAGTAACACGGCCTGCCGTATCGATAATCAGGAGATCAGCCCCCTGCCCTTTCCCCATGGCAAGACCGTTATCAATAACGGAAAAAACGTCTCCTACAGGGCGTGGCATGACAACTTCCACGTCAATCGATTTCGCAAGCGTCTGCAGCTGTTCAGATGCTGCTGGACGCTTCAAATCGGTCGCAACGAGCAAAACCTTCTTCCCTTGCTGTTTGTAAAATTTCGCAAGTTTTGCCGCCGACGTTGTTTTCCCCGTTCCCTGCAACCCAACCAACATCACCCTTGCAGGGGAAGATTTCAGCGCGATTCCAGCCCCTTTTTCCCCCATCAGAAGGCATAGTTCCTGCCAGA
>JACPZM010000006.1 GCA_016195485.1 Candidatus Troglogloeales bacterium
ATCTCTGCCGCCCTAATTGTTTTCCATGTTTTTTAGTTTTGCGAGAACCGCATCCCGGACAAAGTCTACCATTTTTTTAGTTTTCATGAGTTTTTCTCCTGATTACCCGTATAACATAAGGGTAATCTACAGAAAACAGCAACTAATTTTGTCCATTAACTCTGACTTTAGATGTTTAAACAACCAGCAGTTTATATGCTTGCCAGCGAGCGAAATGGCACTCTTTACGTTGGGGTTACAAGTGATCTCTCATTTAGGGGGTTAAGTTTACCAGAACAACCCGCTGATTGTTCGTTTCTGATGATTCAGAAACTTGTTGGTCCCCATCCGCTACGGCAATCAGGAAGCGAATCCCCGTTGTCGTTCCAGTTGGAACGGTAAGCGAAGTCGTTCCCGCACTCGAAGCCCCAGCGGCAAGGACGTGAATGACCCGGCTCCCAAAGAGAAGATCCGCGCTATCCAGTGTAGAATTGGTAGAAAGGTAAAACTTTGTCTTGGATGCGGCCGCAGAACCAGTTCCCTGATTTCTAGTAGTATCGCTGACCGAAAATGCTTGTCCCACCTTCACGCTGAATGGGGCAGAGAGGCTAGAGACCACCAGGTCTGGAAGCGCGCTTGCTGTTGAAAAAGTCGCTGAACAAGACTTATCGGTGGAGAGGGTCACCGTGGCGGTCGTAGATGTCCCGCTGCAATCCCCACCCCAGTTATTAAACGTTGACCCGGAGACTGCTTGGGCCGTGAGGGTTACGACGGTATTGACAGGGTACGGTTCGGTGCAATCTGATCCACAGTTGATTCCCGAAGGGCTTGATGTAACCGTCCCGCTCCCGGTGCCTGACTTGCTCACAGTCAGTGTGGCCGTGCTAACCGAAGCGAATTGAAGCTGCGCAAGATGAGTTCCCCAAAACCACCCCGAAGCAGCGCTAGACTTGGCGTACTCGCCAGACACCCAAACCTTGTCAGGATCGGAAGGATCAATCGCGGCGCCAAAATAGTCTCCCCATCGGCCGGAAAGATGCGCGGCCGCCCCTGCCTTCACCCCGATGGATGCCGCCAATGTGTTGAGTGGGTCGGTAGATAATCGCCCCGCAACCCGCATGCTTGCAAACTCCAACGTGGAGGATCGGGTAAAGACCAGATGGAGATTGCCCGGTCCATCGGTCACCATGGCGGGATAATAAAGATACGCCCCAGCCGTTCCAACGCTCATATCCTGAAGGATCTCAGGCGTTGCCCCGGTCTGCACCTCAATCAGGCGAAGACAGGCACGGGTGCTGAAATCTCCAGCAATGGTGCATCCTTCAGTAGCCCCCACCCAGAGCGAGCCTCCCCTGAAGACCGCCCCTAACAGCCGACCGTCGCCGGTATCAATCCTGGTGGCTGTCCCTCTCTGAAAGGCATCGGGCGGGGCATTTTTGGTCTTGATCCCCAACACCGTCGTACTGGCAGTCACCGGGCTAACCCCGGGAAGACCATCCACTGCAAACAACGTCAGTGTCGTATTTCCCGCCGTAGCCATGTAATGCGTGGTTGTGCCTGACAGCGAGACAGCTGGCTGAAGGGTAAAAAAGGCCGTGTTCGGCGGGAAGACCTCCATAGCGGCCGGCTGTCCCGCAAGCAGGTGGCTCTTGTTCAGAACAAGATAGGCAGCCCCCAGATAAGGCAGGGCGCAAGGGATAGCAAAGGCGTTGAAGGCGATGATCACTTTATCATCGGAGATACCAATGTGAGGAAAATCCGGACAATCAGAACGAGGAAACTGATAAACAGACCAGGCCCCAGTCGGATCAGACCCTTGCGAGACGGCAAGGGCAAGCAGTCCGGACGAAGAGGAAGCGGCGAAAAAAGAAGCAAACCATCTCCCACTTTGTGCATCATAGACGATACGGGGGTCCGAAGAGAAAAAACCAGACGGGATATTAAAAAAGGAATTCAAAAAAAACGTCGAGATCAGCCCCCCACTCTTACTGAAAATCCTCCCTGTTATATTCACCATCTCGACAACATGATCAGGTCCAGCCGCAACCGTCGGTTCAGGAGGGGATAACCCAAAGGGGTTATCCCCATAGTCCAAGCCCTCAAAGGCCTGAACAACCGTCTGGGTAACGGTTGCGGCGGCGGGGGCAAGTAAAGAGTGATCCTCAACCGCAGCCCGACCGGGCTTTTTTTGCCCTTGCCCCAGCCCCTCTTTTTCTTGCTTTAAGGTGTCCGGATCGGGGACCAAAAGAGGGATGGTCCGCGGTGGTTTTGAATCAAGAAGCAGATTGGATGGAGAGATCGGTTTGGTCTCAGCAGGTGAAGGATTCAAGGAGGTTTCCGATTTGCCTGTAAGATTTGGACCTTCCGCCGACTCCTGACCACACGCGGCCAACATCAAAAAAAATGCACTTCCAGAGGCAATCTTCAATCCATATTCGATCCATTTTCTACTCATAACCCCTCCTAATTCTCTGTGCCTTGCTTATTGTTATTTTCCTTGCCCCTCACCCTACCCTCTCCCCAAGGGAGAGGAATGAAGGGGAAGGGCGTGTAGTTGTGGGCAATAGTTAAGTAAGTCCTTGCCCACGCTCATACGCCAAGCAGCTGCTGGAAATAGACGCGGTCGGCCTCGGCCTGCGGCAACCAATATCCATCCATAACGGCACGGGCAATGAGCAACCGGACCGTCTGTTCAATCGCCTCTCGTGCGGCCATCTGCGGCGGCTCGTTATTGCCGATTCCCACCTCAAACTCTAAAAGCTGTTCAGGACGTAAGAAACGAAACGCAGAGAAAGAATCTACATGAGAGACAATTCTCTTGCTCGCTGAGACCGATTCGAGGATGACGCCCGTTGACAGATTAACCAGCCGAAGATCTAACCCTACCGATGCGATCCGGAATTGTGTTGTGGGGCCAATACCCAGCCAACGGGCGCCAAGCCCCCCGGTCACAATATCATCGTTGAATTCCGTAACCCCCCCTGCGATTAAGTACTCCCCCACGGTGGCATTTCGGACAAGATCAACCTCCTTATTCAACGACTGAACCTTCTGTGTAATAATCCTCTGTTCCGTTAAAAGGTCGGCGAGATTCTCTCGTTCCACGGGCAAAAACCAGCCGGTTTCCAATAGGGCAGTAATCAACATTGATGTGGCGCCCTGGGTTACTGCAGTAGAACCGGTGGAGAAATTCGTCTTCGTCGCGTATTGGCCAGTCATATCTCGAAACCGATAGACCACGACTGCGATTTTTCTCGCGGGCGGAGGGACGCTGCGCAATAGGTGGGTCAGCGGGGTTTCGTTCAAAACGGCCCGTGCGTGGCGTATTTGAGACGCCCCGGCACATCCTACGACCAGCAGACAAAAAAACACCCCTACCCCGATCATAGTCTGTCGCATTGTTCCTTCCTGCAGAACCATCAACGCTATCTAGTAATCTGAATCGCTCCGTCCCCTGCATTGATGTTAATTAAGCCTGAAAGATCCCCCCCTCCACCCAGGCCGCCTACCCCTCCCCTTCTGGAGAGACGTAAAAGATCGCCTGAAAGTTTGGAAACATCCGGCAAACGGGGAGAAGAGTTGTCTTTAAATTCGTTTTGTGCACCGGCGTATGCTAGGAGATATTGGCCGTTGAGGGGAGAGCCGCCAAAAGAAGGAGAGACAAAGGAAAACTCCAACTGCCCTGCCCACGACACAGAGGACAAAAGCAACACAAAAACAAAACTCAAACCATATCGGACTGTTTTCCTCGCCATATTTACCCTCCTAAGTCAGTGTTAGTGGAATTTTTAGAAAGCGCGCCGGTTGTTATCCGGTTGCTCAAAACACCCATCGCCTCCAAGACAAGATCGTCTAAAGTAATAGTTGCTCTCCTCTGGTAGGGGGATTCATAAAGGAGCTGTCCCGGCACCTGAATGCTGAAACTCGAATAATCCCGTATGACTTCCTCGGTGACAACCCACGTATCAGAATATCCTTTATCCATCCATCCTTCCACAAGGAAATGCTGGACGATCAGTCCGTAGAATTCAGCCCCTAAAGCTGTTTTCGTATCGTCGATAATAAAATCTGCCCTTGCCTCTTCTGCCGCAGCCGCAAAGAAAAAGCAAATGAACAAAACCCAAGCCAGCGTGCCAATTCGCTTCATAAAGGCAACCTCTTACCCAAACAATAAAAACAGCGTGTGTACCTTAATGGAATCACGGGGCGCATGTCAATAGACCGATTTGGAAAGGGGAAGGCTTACGCTTTGACACCGTTGCTCAGAGATGATATGACTTGATCGCGAAGGCAATCACGTCGGTCGCCAAAATGGCCT
Source organism: Candidatus Troglogloeales bacterium (assembly GCA_016195485.1). GTDB lineage: Bacteria > Nitrospirota > Nitrospiria > SBBL01 > SBBA01 > JACPZM01. The sequence continues at coordinate 4,298 of JACPZM010000006.1, forward strand.
CTGGCATTGCCTTTCGGGTGACAGGATGGGACACTGCCTGCCGATTAGCAACAATTGAGTCTGTAAATCAACCTAAAGTATCACAGCCAATGCGTATCATCGCTGGAATCATGAAAGGGAGAAAATTACTACTTCCTCGCGGACTCCATCTAAGACCCACAACGGATAAGGTCAAAGAGGCCATTTTTAATATCTTGTCAGCAGAGATTTCGGGTGCTTCTTTTCTAGACCTTTTTTCTGGTTCTGGATCGATTGGAATTGAAGCGATCAGTCGAGGGGCAAAACGTGTTGTCTTTGTTGAAAAAGATAAAAAACATGCCCTTCTTATTCGGAAAAACCTGTCCCTGTTTCCTTCAAATAACCCTATCGCTATCTTTGAGGGATCAGCGCAGGATTTTTTAAAAACTACCAAAGAATTGTTTGATCTTGCTTACATTGATCCCCCTTACGAGGACAACGACCTGCCCTCCTTATTGCTTACACTTGGGAGTTCTGATACGATACGCCCCAATGGGATTGCAGTGATTGAGCATTTTTACAAACGGGAGTTCCATCCTTCTTTTGGAAAACTGATCTTTTTAAGACAGGTTCGATACGGGGGCACAGCCCTTTCATTCTATGTTAAAAAATAAGGGGCAACATGCCCTGCGAGAGGCACGGCCTCCGCAAGGGCAGGTCAAACAAGCAGTTGCGGTTTATCCGGGGACGTTTGATCCAGTCACGAACGGTCATATTGACATCATTGAACGAGGGCTCCAAATCTTTCAGGGCTTGACGGTGGCCGTTGCCAGAAGCTCTAAGAAATCGCCCCTGTTTGATATTCATGAGCGCGTTCAGATGATGCAGGATGCGACTGCATCTTACAAGAACGTTTCGGTGGAGCCATTTACCGGACTTTTAACCGATTATATGCGGGAACATGGCGGGAAGGCGATTATCCGTGGATTGCGGGCCATTTCCGATTTCGAATACGAGTTTCAAATGGCAATGATGAACCGGAAATTAAATGATCAGGTCGATACCGTTTTCTTAATGCCCAGCGAGGAATATTTTTTTCTGACATCTACATTGGTGAAAGAAGTCGCGGGGTATGGAGGGGATATCAACAGTTTAGTTCCGAAGCAGGTTTTAGAAAATTTGCGAAAAAAAATCGCCGGGTTTGAGAACCCCCTTGGAAAAAACAAGAATGCTCGCTAAAAGAATGAGACGAATTCAGCCTTCCTCAACGATGGCGATTTCGGCGAAAACCAACGAGATGATCGCAAAAGGCATTCGGGTGATTGACTTCGGATTGGGACAGCCGGAGTTTGAAACGCCCGCTGTCGCAGCAGAGGCGGGGATCCGAGCAATTCAGGATGGATATACAAAATATACGGCCACAGCCGGCGCAGACGATCTTAAAGAAGCGATTATTGAAAAATTTAAAAATGATCATCAGTTAACCTATAACAAAAGAGAGGTGATTGTCTCCTGTGGCGCGAAACATTCTCTTTATAATATCGCCCAGATTTTGTTTGAAGAGGGAGATGAGGTGATCATTCCCGCCCCCTACTGGGTCACCTATCCTGATCAGGTGCGGCTCAATGACGCGACGCCGGTCATTGTAAAGACCCGCGAAAAAGATCATTTTTTAATCACGAAGGATCAATTAAAAGATGCGATTACCCCGCGCACCAAGGCGATTATCTTAAACTCTCCGAGCAATCCGGCAGGCGCAGTTTATACGGAGAGAGATTTTTACGACGTAGCAGATCTTTTGGTTTCCACGTCAATATGGATTATCTCCGATGAGATATATGAAAAGTTTATTTACGATGGAAAGCGTTATACCAGTATCGCGTCCTTCTCGCCCGATCTCAAAAAAAAGACTATTGTGGTGAATGGGGTTTCAAAAAGTTATGCGATGACCGGTTGGCGGATCGGGTATGCCGCCGGGCCAAAAGATTTGATTGAAGCGATGTCGACATTGCAAAGTCAGACGACATCCAACCCAACCTCCATCTCACAGAAAGCCGCAGTGGCGGCGCTAAAAAATGGAGGCCCCTTTATTTTAAACATGGTTTCTGAATACAGTTCTCGAAGAGAGTTAATGGTCAAACAACTTAATAATATTCCAGGGATTCGCTGTGTTCGTCCTGCCGGGAGTTTTTACGTTTTCCCCAATGTTTCCGGCCTCTTGGGGAAGCGTCCCTCTATCAATTCCTCGGCGGCGTTCGCGGAATATTTATTAGACGATTACGCCGTTTCGACCATTCCGGGAGAACCGTTTGGGATGGATGGATATTTAAGGCTATCATACGCAGCCCCGCAAGCGGTGTTGATAGAAGGATTGGATAGAATTAAGAAGGCGGTTTTGAGTCTTTAACGTAATGAACTTCTTGCAAAAGTCCAATGATGTCATTCCCGAATGCCTTTATCGGGAATCTAGTTCTTATAAGATCAATAGCTTATGGATTCCCGTTTTCACGGGAATGACAAATTTTTATTGGGTCATCGTGGAAGCGAGTGGGTAAATTGAGAGGGGGTTTTTTGCTAAAAACTGCATGGATACTGGGGAAGGAAGCGATTGAAGGGCAGCAAAAATCTGGCACAATTTGGGAAGCGCTATTTCGGCGTAACAGGCTGTCATCCTTGAAGGCGTAACAGGCTGTCATCCTTGAGAGCGAAATAGGCTGTCATCCTTGAGGGCGTGAGCCCGAAGGATCACAAGAAGCATTGTGAA
>JACPZM010000036.1 GCA_016195485.1 Candidatus Troglogloeales bacterium
ACACGACAAACTCGATTGACGGATACTTCAGTAAATTGAAGCAACTGCTCAACTCACACCGAGGGTTAACGATCAAGAGAAGATACAAAATGATACAGGAAATTTTAGACGAATAGCATTACATTTTTTCCATTAAGCCAAAATCAACAACTTCTGGATTCCCGCTTTCGCGGGAATGACGCCATTAATCATAACTTTGACGTAACCTTAACCGCTGCATTCAGTGTCACGCAATAGTTGAGCATCGCCCCCTTCTTATGAGTCGAACGAGCGTCCTATTCATCGGTCTCCTCTTAACGTTGTCAAACAATCTAATGTTTCGCAAAACACAGATTCATGCGACGTATCATTTAAGGTCAGCTCAAAAGAATAGGACGATTTAAGCCTGATTCTATTTTTAAATTTTTTCATCAGATTTTTGAGTGCGTCTTCGCTTTGGAGAACCGTTTCATCCAACACAAAGAGAACGGATTTGTCTTCCTGCGTTACCTTTATAACATGACTTGCGCGCGCAACTATTTTTAACGAGACCACTTCTAACAGATGCGCCAACGGCTCTGGGAGCGCGCCATATCGATCGCGAAATTCTGTTTGTATTTCGTCAAGCTCGTTCTGGGCGTTCGCGCCAGAAAGACGCCGATACAACGTCAGCCGCTGGTGAGGGTCCGGTAGATATTCTTCCGGAATATAGGCGGAACATTTTAACTCCACTTTTGACTCAATTATTTTTTCTGGTCTTGCGCCCCTTAACTCCTGCACCCGCTCCTCAATCATTTTAAGATAAAGATCAAAACCGACGGCAGCCACCTGCCCCGACTGTTCCGATCCGAGCAAACTGCCCGCGCCGCGAATTTCGAGATCTCTCGCCGCAATTTTAAATCCGGCCCCCAACTCAGCAAATTCCTGAATCGCCGTAAGCCGTTTGCGCGCTGTCTCCGTCATCATCGCCTCCTCCTGCACCAGCAGGTAGGCGTACGCTTGCTCCTCGGATCGTCCCACACGCCCGCGAAGTTGGTACAGCTCGGCCAGTCCAAATTGATCGGCATTGTTGATAATAATCGTATTGGCAGAGGGAATATCCAACCCCGATTCAATAATCGTTGTGGTAAGCAATAGGGTATACTCCTTCTTGATAAACCCATGAATGACCCTTTCAAGTTCGTTCTCTCTCATTTGTCCATGCGCGATGCCAATTTTAGCCTCTGGAATCAAGGTTGCCAGCATCTCTCCGATTTCCGTGATGTTATAGACGCGATTGTGCACAAAGAAAACCTGCCCCCCCCGCGCCAATTCTCGAAAGACAATCTCGCGGATCAGTTTCGGATCAAACGGGGCCAAAACCGTTCGAATCGAAAGCCGGTTGGCCGGCGGGGTTTCAATCACAGTCATATCGCGCATGCCAGCCATTGTCATTTGAAGCGTTCTGGGAATGGGGGTCGCCGTAAGGGTCAAGACATCCACTTCCTTGCGATACTGCTTTAATCGTTCCTTATGTCGAACCCCAAATCGATGCTCTTCATCGACAATCACGAGGCCGATATCAAGATAGGAAACATCTTTCCCCAACAGCCGATGTGTGCCAATAACAATGTCAATGGCTCCCCTTTTAAGATCAGACAAAATCGCCTTCTGCTCTTTATAGGAACGAAAACGAGACAGTACAGCGACCTTTACGGGGAAGGGGGAAAACCGTTTTGCAAAGGTCTCTCCATGTTGCAGGGCAAGGAGAGTTGTCGGCACCAGCACCGCCACTTGTTTATTATCCATCGCGGCTAAAAACGCGGCCCGCATCGCCACCTCCGTTTTGCCGTACCCGACATCGCCGCATATCAGCCGATCCATAGGTTTCGGGTCTTGCATATCCTTGATAATATCTTCAACAGCCAAAAGCTGATCCCTCGTCTCCTCATACGGAAATGCGGCGGCAAACTCGTTCAGATGCAGTGTCGGCATAAATGCGTGTCCCTCCGCGACCGCGCGTTCCGCGTAAAGGGTGAGCAGTTCTTGAGTCATCTCGACAATGGCCTTGCTGACCTTCTCTTTGGTTCGCGCCCATCGAGACGCGCCTCCAAGCTTGTCCAACGGCGGGGCAGACCCTTCCGACCCCACATATTTTTGAACCCGATTGAGCGCGTCGATCGGAACATAAAGCTTATCTCCTCCCGCATACGCAAGCTGAAGGAAGTCGGCCTCCATTTTCTCTCCCCCTTTTTTCCATTCTTCAGGAGAGATTGAAAGCCTTTTGATGCCTAAGAAAATGGCAATCCCATAATCGGCATGGACAACCGCATCTTTTAATTGGAGGTCAGAAACGGATGCAAAAAGTAAGGATCGGTTGTCCGGGGCATCACTAGAGGGTCCCTTCTTTTTGCCTGCATGGCCCGAAAGCATTTCGTCGGTTAAAAAGATCAACTTGAGTTGCGGCAAAGAAAACCCTTCTGCGATATCCCCCATCGCCAAAAAAACAGGCGCGGGAAATGATACAGGGGCCGTCGCGTCCCATAAGGAAAAAGGGAGATTATAGTCGTCAAAAATACGTTTGAATCGGTCCATCTGTATTTGATTTCGGACGGCGACAATCAGACAATGATCCGACCTTAATTGATTGAGCCGTTCAATCCCTTCGGCAAACGATTGCCCAAAACGGCCAAGCCCCAAAGAGGAGAGGGCAGGAATGTTAAACATGAATCGTTTGGCGTTCCGATCTGATCCAATAGAAAGCGATTCCAGATCAATAACGGTTCTTCCTTCGCAGGCGCCCAAAAGATGATCGGGCGGTAGGGCCGGAATGTGCATAGAATCGCTTGGCCTATTTTTTTTAGCCGCCCAACGAGGCGGCTCATCCCGCTGGAGGCCGTAGCCTCCTTCTTCGACCTCTTGGAAAAATTGCTTTCCCTTCAACATGACTGCGTCCGGCTCGTCGTAGATTAGAATGGTATCGGAGGAAAGATAATCTGAAAGCGACATCTTGCAAAAGATCGGATCCGCAAGGTTCTCTCGGCCCGGCATGAGTTTGACTGACTGAAGTCGGGCAAGCGATTTTTGCGTGACCGGATCAAATGTTCGAAGCGATTCAATCGTGTCGCCCAAGAACTCAACCCGGATTGGCATCTCTGATGCGGGAGAATAAAAATCAATAATCCCTCCTCGTGAGACATATTCCCCCGGCGTTGTGACAGACTCCACCCGTTCATAACCGTTCTGAAAAAGGCACGTGATGAGGTCGTCTCGCTCAATAGTGTCGCCTCCTTTGAGCGTTGTGGATCGAAAGAGCAGAAAGGATTTGTCCAAGACTTTTTGCAAGAAGGCGTCAACCGATGTCACGAGAGAGCACGACTCTCCCAAGGCCAATCGATACAGAATCGCCAAGCGCTGCGCGACCAAATCAGGACGAGGCAACCCTGGCTCATAAGGCAGAATATCCCATCCCGGGAAAAGGGCGACGTTGGAAATTTTCTGCCCCCCGTGCTGTGCAAAGAAGTTTATTTCCTGACACATTTGTTGGGCGTTTAGCGCCGATGGGGTAATGAGACAAAAGGGGATTCCCTTTTCCAGTAGGCGTGAGAGGAAGTATCCCTCGGATGATCCCCACAGGCCGTTTATCTTTATTTTGCGCGTGCCTTGCGCAATCGCTTCAAAGAGTTCTTCAAAAAGAGGAGGATCGAAAGAGGGAATCATTGTTTATCAGAAAAAGATTTCTTCGCAGGGCACGTTGCCCTTATTTTTTGGATCAGATTCGTGGTCCATTCACTATCATTTGTCAGGTCGCAACCGATAATCATATCGGGCTTTATCTTTTCAATCATCTGAATCGGTGATCTCTTTGTCAGCAGCATAACGCGATCAACCATTGCAAATGACGAAAGAACCTCCATCCGTTCTTTTTGCGGGACAAAAGGACGGGTCTTGCCATGGAGCCGCGCGACAACGGCGTCACTTAAAACTGCAACCACGAGGTAGTCGCCCAGCGCACGCGCCTTTTTGAGATATTCAATATGGCCCGCGTGCAGAAGATCGAATGTTCCCCACGCGAAGACAGTTTTCTTATGCTGCTTTCTAATTTTCAAAGGGGGATTTTGTGTATATAGGGGGAGGCCGCATATTCTGATTTTAATCTTTGAAAAGCCAGTTCCGCCATCTCTCGATTGCCAATGCGATAGTGAGCAATACCGATGTAGTAAAGGGTCTTTTCAGTAACATCTCCCTGCAATTCCATTTTAAGAAGATTGTCAAACCGTGCAATGGCGGCAGGGTAAGCCTCTTGCTTATAGTAAAAATAGCCGATACGAAACTGATATTCAGCCTGCTGATTTTTTAATGCTTTTACTTTTTTAGCGGCTTCTTCGGTATAAAGACTATCCGGGTATTTCGTTAAAACTTTATTAAACGACACGAGGGCATTCTCTATCGGCGTTGGGTCTCTATCCGTAGTGCTGATCTGATGCGCATAACTTTGCGCTAAAGAGTATTGCGCGAAAGGGGCCATGCGGTGGGAGGGAAACAGCTCTACAAAACGCCGATACTCGGAAGCGGCGGAGACATAATCTTCTTTTACCCAATAGGCCTCGCCGCGTTTCAGAAGGGATAAAGGATCGTAAATCGTTGCCGTCTCTTGATCTGCAAGGTCAACAATTGCTTCATCCGTGTGGGAGAGTGTTAATAGTTCCGATTTTCCCGATAGGTTCGTTGTGCACCCCAAAATAAAAAATGACCCTGTCATGACAAGAAGAACCAAACGGCAGTGGGCAATCATTCGCAGGGCACGCTGCCCTTTTATGGCTATTTTTAATTCTTTTGATTCCATGTTCTCATTCTAACGCGCCATTGCGCATACAGTCAAAATCAGGCTACATCTCATTCTGTCTTATTGTAAACCTCCCGTACCAGAGCGCGAGCGGCGGCAACACCAGAAGATTCAATATCGTTGACGTCATCAAGCCGCCCAAAATGACAATCGCCATCGGGCCTTCAATTTCTCGGCCTGCGGCGTTGCCGCCAAACGCCAGCGGCAGCAAGCCCAATGCGGTCACCAGCGCCGTCATCAAGATCGGAATGAGCCGCTCCGATGCGCCGCGCATCGCTGTGTCGATCCCCCACGCCGCGCCTTCCTCCCGCACCAGATACTCATAGTGCGAAATCATCATGATCGAGTTGCGCATGGTAATGCCAAAGAGTGTCACAAACCCCACTAATGCGCCCATTGTCAATCGGCCTGTGCCTGTGAGGGAGATGGCGATGAGTCCCCCCACCAGCGCAAATGGGATATTCATCAACACCAGCATGAGGTTTCGCATATTACCAAAGGCCATCACCATCAGCAGCAATATCCCTGCGGCGGCAATGGCGGCGTGCACAACAAGCTCTTGCTGTGCCTTCTCCTCCTGCTGCGCCGCGCCGCTCCACACCGCATAGACGCCTGCGGGAAATTGCACTTTGGCGGCAATTTGTTTTTTTGCATCGGCGACAAACGATGCCACGTCGCGCGCCCCCGGATTGGCGGTAACGGTTTGACGGCGGCGGGCGCCGTCATGCAGGATCAAGGAACGGCCCGATGTTTGGTAGATTTCCGCTAACGCGCGGAGCGGCAATTTTATCCCATGGGCATTGCGCAAAAGGAGTGCGCCAATGGCCTCTGGGTCTTTTCGGCGCCGCGGGTCTAGCAGGACAGCAACGTTTGAGACCTGACTCCCCTGATAAGTCTGCGCAACAATGCTCCCCTGAAAAGCCGTCTGCACGGCTTCTAACACGTCCACAGGACGGAATCCAAATTGCGTCAGTCGTTCTGGTCGAAGCCTGACGGCGATCCGCGGCGCGCCGGGAGGGGATTTGACCTGCACATCGGCTGCCCCGGGCACAGCGCGTAAAACCCGCGCCACATCATACGCCTTTGCGTCCAGCAGGTCTAAATCGTCACCAAAGATGCTCACCACCACGGGCGCTGTTTCGCCCGCAATCGTTTCGCCAATCCGGTCGCCCAAAAACGTGAGCACTTCAAATTGAATGCCGGGAAACTTTCCGAGCATCCCGCGAATGACGTTCGCCATTTTTGCTTCCTCATCGCCTGACATGGGGTTCAGATCGACATGAAATTCGGAACGGTTGGGTCCCCAAGGGTCCTCGCCCGCTTCCGCGCGTCCCACCTGCTGCTCTACCGTTGCGATACGCTTGTCCGTAAGCAGCGCGGCAGCAATCGATCGGCCCATCCGCAGCATCTCCGGCAAAGAAGTGCCGGGCGCGGCTGAAACTTGCAGCACAAAATGGCCTTCACGAAATTCGGGCAAAAACTCCCCGCCGAAGGAGGGCAACATCGTCATCGCAAAAAGACCGATCAACAGCACGGTGGCAACTACCGTGCGCGGCCTATCCGTTGCGAGGCCCAGCACCCGACAATAGGCTCCCTTGAGCCAAACTTGCAGAGAAGGCTCATGGGTATCTCTCACGCCATTTGCGAAGAACCAATAGGAGAGCGCGGGGGTCAGCGTCAGCGCCACCGCCAGCGAGGCCATAATGGCCAGAATATAACTCAACGCCAACGGCGCAAAGAATTTTCCCTGCAGACCCGTCAGCGTCAGCACCGGCAAGAAGACGACTGCCACAATGAAAGTGGCATAGACCACCGCGCTGCGCACTTCGAGAGAGGCCGAAAGCACGACATGAAAAACAGGCCGAGGCGTAGGCTGGGTCTGATTCTCGCGCAGTCTGCGGACGATATTTTCAACATCAATAATGGCATCGTCAACGACCTCGCCAATCGCAATGGCCAGACCCCCCAGCGTGATGGTGTTGAGCGTCTGACCCAATTTGTCAAGCAGAATGACCGCCGTAAGCAACGAAAGCGGTATGGCCGTGATCGAGATAAACGCCGTGCGAAACTGTCCCAAAAATAAGAACAGGACGACCGCCACCAACAGGCCGCCAAGCAGGAGGGAATGCCGAATATGCTTCAGCGCCGTTTCAATAAAGGTCGCAGGCCGATGCAGCCGATCAAAAAGAATAATCCCTTCCTTTGCAAAGACCGGTTTCATTTCAGTGGGCGCCGCTTCCAGCGCCTTTGTCCCCTCCATCGTATTCGCGCCGTATTGACTGGATAATGTCATCAGCACGCCCGGCTTTCCTTGAATGAGGGTATCGCCGAATTTTTGTTCTGCGCCTTCCATCACGCGCGCGACATCCTTGAGTCTGATACGGGAACCCTGAGTCGCCGCAACCACGACCTCGCCCAGACGGTGCGGGGTTACGGCCTGACCTTCGGTTTGAATGATAATCCGTTGATTATCGGTTTCAATAAAACCCGCGCCCAGCACGCCCGTTGACATCCGTGCCGCGGAGAGCACGTCCGAGAGCGACAGATCAAAAGCCTGCAGGCGATCTGGATGAACCTGAATTTGAACTTCCCTGACTTCACCGCCGAACAGGCTGGCCTTCGCCACGCCGGGAACGGCGAGCAGGCGCGGCTTGAGTGTCCAATCGGCAAACGTGCGGAGCGCCATGGGCGACAAGGTTTCGGATGTCAAGCCAATCGTGAGCAGATCCATCGTGGAGGAGGTCAGCGGCGTCATCTTTGGAGTCTTCACGCCGAGCGGCAATAATGTTGCCGCCGAAACCAGTTGCTCACCGAGCATTTGGCGCGCAATAAAAATATCGGTTGTTTCATCGAAGACCGCTGTGATGATGGAGAGGCCCTGAATCGATTCGGAGCGCACCGATTCCAAATGACCCAATCCGCTCACGGCGCTCTCAATCGGCCGTGTTACGAGCGCCTCGACTTGTTCAGGGGAAAGACCCGGCGCCTCGGTCTGCACGACAACTTGCGGCTGAATAAAGTTCGGGAAGACATCAAGCTTTGCATGATCGGCCACATAAAAGCCGTAGGCTAAAACAATACAAGAGAGCGCAACGACAACGCCGCGAAAGCGAAGTGAAAACTCTATAACGGCACGGAGCATTATTCTTCTGTCCCTTGCCCTTTCATCTCTTCGGAAAGAAGCTGCTGTGCGCCGACGATAACGACCTGCTCCTTAGGTTTTAACCCGTTGCCCACCCACCAGCCGTCTTCCATCGGATGGCCCAACGCAATGGCCCTTCGTTCAAATGTGGTGTCGCCCGTCTTGATATAGACGAATACGTCGCCTTCGTGTCGAACCAGTGCCGCACGCGGCACCGTGACGCCGCTTTGCGGTGCGCCGGAAGTGACGACCCAGCCCGTAACTGGCGCGCCGATTGGAAATGGATGATGTTCAAGCAAAAACAAAAAACTGATGCCCGGCATTTGCGCGTCGGCGTTTGGGGCCATGCCCAGAAATTCTGCCGGAACTTTATGCTCTTCCGCGGCGGCCAAAGCAAGATGTCCCGCCGTCGGAGCGGATTCCAACGACTCCCCCAGCGGCAGATCGATCCGCGCCAGCGCGCCTTCCTGCGCATTCAGCCAATGAACAAAGGGATCAGTCTCGGACTTCTGAGCGATTATTTTGCCCCAGCTTATGATCATTCGGCCTTGTATCGACGCGATCAGAATCTGATCCCGCTTCATTGCGGCCTCTGCTGTTTCGAGCGCGCGCGCCGAGATATTCTGCTCCTGCGCATAAAGGGTTTTTAACCGCTCAAATTCTTTGGCCGAAGCCTTTAATGCGGCCTTGGCGGTTTCCCGTTCGGCGATCAGCGATAACAGCGGCCCGGGGTCTAATACCTGTCCGTACCCTTTTACCTCCGGCGCCATTTGCGCCGCTTCCAGCGCAACAACTTTCAGCCCGGCATGTTCCTGATCCTCTGGATTAAGACGAAGGATCGTCTCGCCCTGCGGGCCATGTTGGACACGCGATTCCCCTTTGGATGCCGCCTGTTCCTCTTTCTTGTCCCCTTTATTATCCACTTCGCGGGGTGTTAGCGCCATCCATGTGACTGCCGCGCCGATGAGCAGTCCCGCCGCAATGGACAAGCCTATAGGCTTCAAGGGATTTCCTTTATAAGGGCCACGCTTCTCCCCTGCTCAATAGTAGAGAGCGCTTTAAACGGCCGTTGGAACGCCTCTTCGAGTTGTCCAATCGATTGCTGAAAGCGGACAAGCGCGTCCCATTCCGCAAGCGCGCTGATCGTCGCTTCAAGCTGTGCGGCGTTCAAATCCAGTCGGTCTGCCAAACCTGCATGAAACGCGGCTTGCGCGGACTGCAGGCGTGCTTGCTGCATTTCTGCCAACTGTTTCATCTCACTTAACTGTGCTAATGCAGAGACGCGATTGGCGAGTGCGCGATCGATCTTCGCAATGACCTCGGCTTGCAGGGCAATAAAACGGGCGGCAGTTTCGGTGCGGTTTGCATCAGCTTGCGCAATAGGCCCCGCGTTTTGGTTGAATACCGGAAGATCAACTGTCACGCCCAGCGTCCACTGATTCGCGCTCTTGTCAAATTGGTAGCCTGTGCCAAGTCGGATGTCGGGATATTGCTGGGCAATGGCAAGCTGTAGCGCAGATTGACTTGCCGCATATTCCGCAAGCAGGGCCATAAGATCAGGCCGACTGAGCAGCGCCTCACGCCGAACCGATGCCGATGTGAGATCCTCGCTTTCCGCAGGGGACGTTCCCCTTGCGTCTGACCCATCGAACGTGAATTCCACGCCCTCAATCGCTTGGGCCGGCAGCCCCAATGCCTCGCCCATGCGCGCGTGCGCCTCGGCAGTTTGTCGTGCGGCCTCGGCCAGATCGGCGCGGTTTCTGATCAGCGCCACGCGGGCCGATGTGACTTCAGGAAGCGCAACGGCGCCGGCAGATAGACGGGCTTCGAGCAGATGCGTTTGTTGCAATACGATGTCTGACTGCTTTTGCAAAAGAATGGCGCGCTGTTTAGCGGCAGTGTAATCAAGAAGCCGTGCGCGAAGATTGCTTCGCACCTCCCATGCCGCCGTGGCGATCTTCATCCGCGCCGACTCGGAAAGTTGTTGGGCCTGTGCAATTTTGTGCCCGCGTTTTCCGGCGATTTCGATGGGGAGATCGAAACTCACTGCCGGGGGAAAGATCGAAACGGCGCCTGCGGGATTGGGTCTCCCGAAGGCTACCTGCACCCCTGCTTGGGCGACACCCCATTGCGCGCGGGATAGATTAAGACTCGGATGAAAATAAAACGCAACGAGCGTCAAGCTGGGGAAGTCCCAACTTTGCAACGGCCACGCGTCAACATGATGGCCGATATTTTTTTCTAAAAACTGTTTTAGACTGGGATCAGAAAGCGAACGGGCTTCAAAATCAGAGGCGGACCTCTCTGCGGAAAGTGATACCGGCTGAAAATGTTGGCAACCCGAAATCAAAACCGAGGCCAAAGGCAAGACAATGAATAAACCCCAAGGAACACCATTTTTCATATTCGTTCGGTGCAGTATAGACATTTTCCTAAAGTTTGTATAGACTACGAGCTTCGTTATCAACAAAGCAAGGGAAAATAAACGCAAGGGGAAAATGAAAACAATGAAAACAATGCGTAAAAAGTTTTTTAGCGTCGTCGTATTGATCGGTATTTTTTGGCTTCTCGTCTCTCCTGCACATGCAGAAGAGGCCAGCACCGCCAAGGTCTCTGGGTTGCTCTTTGGTGATTATTATTGGTTTGCCAAGAATAATGCTCCGGCCAATGAGGGTCAAACTGGTTTCTGGGTTCGTCGCGCCTACCTGACAGTTGATAACGATCTTTCAAGTCAGTTTTCCGCGCGATTGCAATTGGAAATGAACCAGAAAGATTTTACCGACCTTACCGGAACATCTACCACCACCGCCCCTTTTATTAAAAATGCCTATTTGAAGTATACCCATTCCCAACACAATATATTTCTGGGAATCTCCGGAACCCCCACATGGAACTTGGTAGAAACACATTGGGGATACCGCTCCATAGAAAAAACACCATTAGACCTTTACAAACTCGGCAACCCTGTTGATGGCGGAATTTCCGTCTGGGGCCATCTTGATCAGGAAAGCCAGTGGGGCTACCAACTAATGGTTGGAAATGGCTCTGGATCCAAGTCGGAAACAAACAAAGACAAGAAGTATTATCTAGCCGTATCGAATGAACCCAGCAAAAAGCTTGTGTTTCAATTGTACGGAGATTACGAAAATAGGGCCGGCACCAACCCCGTGTATAGCCTGCAGGGATTTGTCGGCCTGAAGGGCGTTTCAGGAAGAGGGGGAATTTTGTATGCCCGAAATAGGGCAGACCAGAAAATTGATCTGGCCTCCCTCTATGGTGTGGCCAATCTGAAAGAGAATGTCGCTCTCATTGTGCGCGGGTAGATGTTTTGTTTGACCCCAACCCCAACGCAGACAAAATTAGCTATCTCCCAATGGTGCAGAACGCTAAAAGCACGCTTTACCTCTTCGGCGCAGATTTCAAGGTTGCGGAAAAGGTGAACATACAGCCCAACGTCGAAATCGCAACCTATAGCGGGGACAATGGGAGCGATCTTATCCCGCGTGTCACCATTTTCTACAAATTCTAGAACTGAAACGAACAGGCCTAATTTGCAGACTGTTGTCCTTCTGATTTTTTCCAACATCTTTATGACGATTGCGTGGTACGGCCATCTCAAATATACAGACTCCCCTCTTCCGAAGGTCATTCTCATCAGTTGGTTAATTGCCTTTGTGGAGTACTGTTTTCAAGTGCCGGCCAATCGGATCGGCTATGCCGTCTTTTCGGCGGCCCAGCTCAAAACGATTCAGGAGATTATCACCTTAGTCGTCTTTTCTATCTTCTCCGTAGTTTATCTCCACGAAGAATTGAAATGGAATCATTTCGTCGGATTTGGCTTGATTGTTCTAGCCGCCTTTTTCATCTTCAAAAAGTAGCCGCCGGCATCCGCGCGATTGTGGCAACGATTACCTCTTTCGCTCCCGCGCGCATCAATGTCCTAGCCCCTTCCTTCAATGTCGCCCCGGTTGTGTAGACATCATCAATCAGTAAAATCCGCCGATCTTGGATCGCATTGGGTTGCGTAACCTTAAAAGCCCCCTTGATATTCTCATCGCGCTCTTTTCTTGATAATCCGACTTGGGGCGGGGTCTCGCGGGTTCGAATCATGACATCTACGAAATAAGGCAGGGAAAGGGTAATGCCAATCTGTCGCGCTAAAAGCAGTGATTGATTAAATTCACGGCCTCGCAGTCGAAAGGAATGAAGCGGAATTGCCATAACATAATCAGTGGAGATATTAGAAAGATCATTGGCAATAAGTCTTGCGAGCGGTGCAGCCAAATGAGGCTTTTTCTTGTATTTGAACTGACAAATCGCAGTGGATAGAGGCCCTTCATATAGAAATGGGGTGATCGCCTTTAAAAAGAGAGGAGGATTTTCACGGCACTCCCCGCAACGATGAGACGGCGAGTGGGAGGTGGCCGCTTCCGAGACAAAAGGGGCGCTACAGACAAAACAGACAGGCCCGGAAAGATGAACAAGTTGCGTTGCACAACTTGCACAAAAGATTGCGTCCCGCTCCTCTGATCCGATATCCTGCTCACATTCTACACACGTTCTCGGATAAAGAAGATTGCTTAATTTGTTGATGAAGTAAAACGCCTTGTAGACCTGTCCTTTTATTCTCTGTTTAAAGCGCGTCGTCATCGGATCAAACCGGATTCCTGAAAACTACGGACGCACAATTACCTCATGGCTCTTTTTTAGGTTCCGATGGCGCAATCGGCCCTGCGGGAGGTGCGACCTCTGCGGGAGGTGCGACCTCTTTGGGTGTTTCGTGCGGCGGCGGTGGCGGAAGCGGAATCGTTAGGCTGCCTTTTTTGCGCAAAAGGCGCAACTGATCCGGGGTTATCTCTATTGGGACAGGAGTCGTCTGCTCTTTTTTGGGGTCCGATGGCCCCGATGGAACGGTCGGCTCTGCCTTCTTTTCCGGCAAAGGAACAACCGCTACTGGAGGTGCGACCTCTGCGGGAGGTGCGGTCGCGGGAGGCGTCGCCTCTGACGGCGGCGGTGGCGGAAGCGGGACTGTCAAGGTGCCTTTTTGACGCAGAAGGCGTAGTTGATCCGGGGTTATCTCTATTGGAATTGGAGGGGGTGCGCCCCCAGCAGAAGGAGTCGACGGCGCGGGTACGGGAACAGGGGTAGTCGGCGGAACTGGAGCGGCAACAGGCGTAGGAATATCTTTAAGAGGCGCCGGGGCGGCAACGGGAACAGGAGAGATTGCCTTTTGTACTGTTTTTGGGGGAGATGGTGGGTTAGATTTTGCCGGTATTGCAACGGCAACAGGCGGCTTTAATTCAGCCGCTTTCAAAGGGGTTCCGGTTGGATTTACCCCTGCAACGGGTTGCACCGGTGTTGCCTGCACAGGTGCAGTCGTGGGGTCCAGCAGCGCCAACCGCGCCTTTGCCTCTGTTCCCCATGGGGAGTCTTGAAATGTTTCCGATACCTTCTTATAGAGATCAATCGCTTCGACTTTCTTCCCTATTCTTTCTAACAACGATCCCTTTTCAAAACCGGCCTGATCTTTATTGCGCCCGTCCTCCCATTCGTAAACAGTACCAAAATGATCCAACGCCAGGGCATCTTTTTTCTGTTTTTGATAAAGATAAGCAAGCCGAAGATGAACGATAGGCAACAACTCTTTTCGCTCTGTCTCTTTTTTTAGAAAGGCAAGATACCGTTTTTCGGCCAAATCATACTTCCCCAGTTCGGCATAAACATTGCCTGCCTCAAATTGCGCAATGACAGCGGCCTTGCTTTCCGGATACCGATCTAAAATATCATCGTAAAGTATCGCCGCTTTGGCAAGTCGCTCTGTAGAAGTTTCCTCCGGCTTCTCAGACGTCGCCATATTTTCGGGAGGAGAGGTTGGTTTTTCATGGAAAAGACGCCCTGCTTCCACTTCCAATCCCCATGCCCTATCCTCCGACTGGCGCATAAACAGCAAGTACGCAGGAATAAAACCGACGATGGCTGCCAGCATTGCGATAACCCCAACCGTCAAGAGGGGACGACTTGAAAACCACGCTTTCAGGTAATCAAACCGACCTTTTAGTTCTTGTACCGGAATAATCGCTTGTTTCTTTTTACTGGGTCGAATTTTATAAGGCATATATACTCCTCCAGTGAACCCTCCTCTCTGGTAAGGGGGACTTCCAACTACTCCCACTCAATCGTGCTGGGCGGCTTTGATGAGATATCATACACCACCCGGTTGATCCCTTTCACCTCATTTGTAATCCGTGTTGAAATAATTTGCAACACACCGTGGGGAATTTCCGCCCAATCGGCAGTCATGCCATCTACACTTGTAACAGCCCGAATCGCAATCGCATCGTGATACGTTCTCTCATCCCCCATGACACCAACCGTCCGAAGCGGCAGATAGACCGCGAAGGCTTGCCAAAGCGCATGATACAAATTCGCCGCGCGTATCTCTTCCTCGACAATCGCGTCCGCTTCCCGAAGGATGGCAAGCCTTTCTTTTGTCACCGCTCCAAGAATCCGAACCGCCAATCCCGGACCTGGAAAAGGATGCCGATTCAAAATCGTCTCTGGAATCCCAAGCTCCGCCCCCAATTTCCGAACCTCATCCTTAAAAAGAAGGCGCAGCGGCTCGATTAACGCAAGACGCATCCGCGCAGGCAGCCCGCCCACATTATGATGGGTCTTAATCGTTGCAGAAGGGCCTTTATAAGAAACCGATTCAATCACGTCTGGATAGAGGGTTCCTTGTAATAAAAAAGAACACTCGCAGTCGGCGTTCCGACCACGGATTTTTTTGGCCTCTTGCTCAAAGACAGAAATAAATTCCTTCCCGATGATCTTTCTCTTTTTCTCCGGGTCTTTTATGTTTTGAAGTTTATTTAAAAATTGATCCTGCGCGTTGACCAATCGGATATTTAAATTCAGCTTTTTCCGAAGCGTTTCTACAACGGTTTTCGCTTCGTTTTTGCGTAACAGTCCATTATCGACAAAAACACAGGTTAATTTTTTTCCAATAACCTGTCCCACCAACACCGACGCCACAGAAGAATCTACCCCGCCGCTCATAGCGGCAATCACCTTTCCATCACCAACCTCCTCACGAATCTGATGTTGCGCTTCTTTAACAAAAGCGCCCATCGTCCATGTTGGTTTACAGCCGCAGATGGAATAAATGAAGTTTTGCAGGATACGAAGCCCCTCCGGTGTATGCGCCACTTCAGGATGAAATTGCAATCCATAGAGAGAACGTTTCCGGGCTCTTATGGCCGCCGCTTCGGAGTTCTCGGTTTTGGCAATCACTTCAAACCCCGATGGAAGACGCACAATCTGATCCCCATGACTCATCCAAACCGGTATCCCCACGCCAACTGACTCAAACAGGTCGGAAGGGGAAATAACAATATCGGCGCGGCCATATTCCCGACGAGCCGATATTGCGACCTTTCCCCCCAGAAGATGGGTCATGAGCTGCATACCATAACAGATTCCCAGAACAGGAATTCCAAGAGAAAAAATTTTTTTATCGCAAAGGGGGGCCTCCTTCTCATAAACGCTCGCCGGCCCCCCGGAAAGGATAATACCTGATGGCTTTTTCTCCAGAAGCTCCGTAAGGGAAATTCGGCAGGAAACGACTTCAGAAAAGACGTGGGATTCTCGGATACGGCGGGCAATCAGTTGGGTATATTGCGATCCAAAATCAAGGATAACGATTTTTGGGTCCATCTACAGCATATCCCCGCCGGTCCCGTAATTGGGGGCTTCTTTGGTAATGATCACGCCATGCGGATGGCCTTCGCGAAGGCCGGCTGGGGTTACACGAATAAAGCGGCCTTTCCGCCTTAACGCCTCAATGGTTTTCGTGCCGCAGTAACCCATACCGGCGCGCAATCCCCATACCAGTTGATCGATTACGCCAGAGAGCGGGCCTTTATAAGGGACACGCCCCTCTATTCCTTCTGGCACCAGCTTCTTTGAATTTTTTTCCTGAAAATAGCGATCCGCACTCCCTTTTTCCATCGCGCCTAACGATCCCATCCCACGGTATACCTTGTAACTGCGCCCTTGCAGTAAAATCGTTTCCCCCGGGGATTCTTCCGTGCCGGCGAAAAGAGACCCGATCATAACCGAATGCGCCCCCGCGGCAATCGCCTTGGTGATATCCCCGGAAAACTTGACCCCTCCGTCCGCGACAACGGGAACCTTATAACGTCTGGCCGCCTTTGCGCAGTCCGCGATTGCCGTGAGTTGCGGGACGCCGGTCCCCGCAATCACGCGTGTTGTGCAAATAGACCCGGGGCCAATCCCCACCTTCACGCAGTCCGCGCCTGCTTTAATCAGATCAGCCGTCGCCTCCGCGGTAGCGACATTGCCGCCTAATACCTGCACTTCAGGGTAACTCCGCTTAATCGCCCGAATTGTCTCCATGACAAGAACAGAGTGGCCATGGGCGGTATCCACGGCAATGATATCCGCGCCCGCGCGAATCAGGGCATCCACCCGTTCTTTAGAATCACCGCCGACGCCAACGGCCGCCCCCACGCGAAGCCGCCCCATCGCGTCTTTGCAGGCGTTCGGGTATTGAATTTTTTTCTTAATGTCTTTAATTGTGATTAATCCTTTCAGCTCAAAGCGGTCATTTACAATAAGCAGTTTCTCAATCCGATTGCTATGAAGTATTTTTTGCGCCTCTTCCAGTGTTGTCCCCTCCGGCGCAGTAATCAGGTGTTCTTTGGTCATAATATCCGACACCTTCAGGTGCATCCGTGTTTCAAATCGAAGATCGCGGTTCGTTAAAATGCCCAAAAGTTTTTTCCCTGCAACCACCGGAATCCCAGAGATCCGATATTGATTCATCAACGTAAGCGCTTGGTCTATCGACTGGCCCGGCAGAATCGTAATCGGATCGATAATCATTCCGCTTTCCGATTTTTTGACCTGTTCAACTTCGGCCGCTTGGAACTCAATGGACGTCGCCCGATGAATGATTCCGACTCCGCCTTCTTGCGCCAAGGCGATCGCAAGATGCGATTCTGTAACCGTATCCATCGCCGCGCTGATAATCGGAATTTGGAGGTTTATTTGATCGGTTAAACGTGTTTGAAGCAAGACGTCGCGCGGCATCACCTCCGAACGGGCCGGAATCAGCACGACGTCATCAAAGGTCAATCCCTCTTTTAGATTGTCTGTTAGCATTGACGTGGGTATTGATAGCATAAACGAAAAGAAGGGGTCAAGAAGAGAGGTAGCCGTTTGCCTCTTCTACATCTTCCTTCGACCCGATAATCAGCGGAACCCGTTGATGCAGTTTATCAGGGGCGATATCGAGAATCATCTGGCGGCCATCTGATCCTTTTCCCTGCGCTTGCTCTACGATAAAAGCAAGCGGCGATGCCTCATAAAGAAGCCTCAATTTCCCATTTTTATTTTTCGCATCTGCTGGATAAAGAAAGATGCCACCCTTTAACAGATTTCGGTGGAAATCGGCCACCAGCGACCCCACATACCGGGCTGTCTTCCCCTCCTTTTTAACCTGTTTTATATACTGACCCACGCCATTCCCCCAGATGAACTCGTTTCCTTCGTTGATGCTGTATATTGATCCGCGAGACGGAATACGAATATTCTCGTGCGACAACAGAAACTCTCCAATGCCAGGGTCGAGGGTAAACCCATGCACCCCAAAACCTGTTGTATAAACCATCATGGTGCTGGAGCCATAAATAATATATCCCGCGCAAACCTGATCTCTCCCCTTCTGAAGAAAGTCCTCCGTCGTTGCATGCGCCCCAACGCTCTTTCTGCGGTAGATCGCAAAAATAGAGCCAATACTGATGTTGACATCAATGTTAGACGAGCCATCTAACGGATCCATTAAGAAGACATATTTCCCTTTTGGATAAGCGTCGGGGATTTGATACGGCTCCTCCATCTCTTCCGAGGCGATGCCGATTAAATGCCCCGTGTGGCGCAATACTTTAATGAACGTGTCATTGGCAAACTGATCCAGTTTTTGAACCGCCTCTCCGTGGACGTTTAATTTGCCATGGAAACCTAATATGTCAATCAGGCCCGCCTTATTCACCTCTCGCGAAAGCACTTTCGCCGCCGTGGCGATTTCTGAGAGAAGAGAGGTAAAGTCGCCCGTCGCGGACGGATATTTCCGCTGTTGTTCAATCAAAAACTGCGTTAATCCTGTCCCTAGCTCCATCGTGTCCTCCCTATTCTCTACCCCACCTAACCTCCTCTTATAAAGGGGAGGAATCCCCTCCTTTGCTAAGGAGGGGCAGGGGTGGTGTCATCTCAACGCCGCCGCCCTTTCTAATCGATCCATAATCGCCACCCCCAACCCCTCCTGCGCGACCTTCTCCACAAAGAGAACCTCTACCCCCGCC
>JACPZM010000023.1 GCA_016195485.1 Candidatus Troglogloeales bacterium
CGCGCAAAAGATAACGGGTATACGATTTCCCGTTTCGCTGAAGTGTGGACACGTCCAGATACATAGTGGACACACAATATCACAATAAATTAAGCAATGTCAACATAAAATATAAATATTAGTGGCTACACTTTTAGCATAAAACCACAAAACATATTGAAAATAAAAGACTTTATTTAATTTTCATTAAAAAAGAGGGGGAACATCCGTTGAAGAAGCAGGTGCGAAGAGAGAACGCGAAGTTTCGACAGCTCTGTACGCAGCGTAAGGCTGCGTAGTTCATAATGCTGGAACGAGGAGATGAGAAAAACGGATACGTAGTGGAAGCTTGTTCAAATTTGGAGGAAAATAATCTGAACGGGCAATCCGGAGCGTGCGTCATAATATTTCGGATGCTGTTTTGACGATGTTTTGCTATTGAACCGATTTTTGAGGGAGGGGTATGGCGAACCCTGAGTTAAAAAATGGAGTTTTCGGTCAGACACTAGTTAGGGATTGTGAGCCCAAAATCAATCGCGGATTTGGGGATGAGTAGGCCAGACGGTTAGGTTGGTTGTGCCAACCCACTTTCCATGAGCGACCAGGATGCGGATAGTCAGCGGGCTATCTACCCCTTGAGAGGCGGTAGTTGCCAACCCCTCTGCATTGATTGTGGCTACAGAGGGATCCGAAGAGTCCCAGGTCACTTCGGTTGTTAAGGGACGATCTGTTCCATCCGTGTAGGTGCCTGCTGCGACAAACTGCTGTGTTTCCCCAGACACAACGGAAGAATTATTTGGCGTAACACGAATTCCTGTCAACTCGGATGGGGTGACAGTAAGATGGGTCGTGCCGCTGATCTTATCCGCAATGGCAGTTACCACAATCACCCCTTGAATCAAAGTATTGGCTAATCCCGTCCTGCTGTCTATTGTGGCAACAGAAGGTTCCGATGAAACCCACACGATTTCGGATCCCAAAGGCCCTGTCGTGCCATCCGAGAAAGAGCCTTCCAGATAAAACTGTTGCGCTAATCCTGCCGCTACGGAGGTTTCGTCGGGAAAAACACGGAGAGAGGATAGCTCTGGGGGGGTAATGGTGAGATGGGCAGTGCCGCTGATATTTCCTGAATCGGCAATAATGATGATATCCAAAGCATGGTCCACGCCGATGGCAATAGCCGTTGCCAACCCATCCTTGTCGATAGTGAGCCACAACGGGTGCGAAGATGTCCAAGTTATGTCGGAGGTGAGAGGATGTATTGTGCCATCGGTGAAAGAACCTTCCGTTGTGAAGGAGATTGTTCGTCCCGCCGCAACAGCGGTTTTGTCAGGAAGGACACGGATCTCCTTTAACTCTGGGGGGGTGACAGTGAGATGGGTTGTGCCGCTGATATTTCCTGAATCGGCAATAATAGTCGCTTCTCCCGCAGTGAGCATGGTTGCCAATCCGGAATTATTTTCAATCGTAACAACGGACATATTAGACGATGTCCAAATAAGATCAGCGGATGTCAGGGGCCGTGTTGTGCCATCGGTGAAGACGCCTTCTGCAGAAAAGAGTTGTGCCCGTCCCGTGATAACAGTCGGTGCATCAGGGGTAATATGGATGGCCGTAAGTGTGGGCACGGTAACCGTCAAGGTGACGGCGCCACTGACAGTCCCAGAAGTCGCCGTCAGGGTAACCTCTCCTCCTGCCAGAGCAGTTGCCGTGTTGGAATCCCCCGTAAACAGAACAATGGAAGGATCAGACGAACGCCATCTTACATTGGATGTGAGAGGCAACCTTGTGCCATCCGTGAAGGAGCCTTCTGCAGTCAGGGAGACGGTGTGTCCTGCAACAAAAGGGATATCAGAAAAAACATGTATGGCCGCAAGCTCCGGAGGGGTAACGGTCAGCGTTGCGGTACTGCTGATCTTTTCTGCAGTTGCTGTAATGGTAATGACTCCTGGCGTCTGCGTGATCGCAAGCCCGGACTCCCTGTTAATACTGACGACTGCAGGCTCCGATGAGGACCATGTCACATCACCCAGTGATTGACTTGTGCCGTCTGTGAAGGTTCCTCGCGCAACAAATTGCTGTGTTTGTCCCGCCGCCACCGAACCTGTGGACGGGGTGATCGTTAACCATACGAGTTTTGGGGCAGGAACGGTAAGCATTGCCGTATTACGAATTCCCCCGGCAGTAGCGGTAATGGTGACAATCCCGGGGGTCAGGGCAGTTGCAAGCCCAGCATTATTGATGGTCGCAATAGCCGATTCCGAGGATGACCAGACTACCCCGCCTGACAGATCTTCGGTCATGCCGTTTGCCAATCTTCCTATCACCGTAAAAGATTGTTTCTGCCCTACTTCAATAGTGTGGTGGGTTGCGTTAATCTGCAGGGTTTTTAACGCCGATGTTGTGACGATTAACGTGGCCGTACCGCTGATCAAGCCGGACACTGCGGTGATCGTCGTTGTGCCCGGCCCAACAGTCAGCAGAATATGACGACCACCCAATTTAAAAAAAGTGGCGACAGACGGATTGGATGACGACCATGTTACCTTGCCGCTTAAGTCTCGGGCGGCGCCATCGCTCATTACCCCTTCCGCAACATAGTTTTGCTCTTGCCCCATGGCGAGGGTAAGACCGCCAGGGGTAATGTTAATGCGTGTAAGATGGGTTCTTTTAATGAGATCCAGAGATAGACTGCATCCTGACAGAAGAGCAGCCAACAAGCAACCAAAGGCAAAACAAACAGCACGGCGCATTGACACCTCTTTTTTTCACCGGCCCAACGAGGAAGGTTTCTCCACTTCAGGCCGGCGCCTCTCCCCTATGCCGACTTCATTCCCTTTTCTCTCGAATGGTAGAGGAGAAGCGGTTGCCCGGAGCCATGAATGACCTCTTCTGTGATAACACATTCCCGAACGCCTGTCATCGACGGGAGATCGTACATCAAGTCGAGCATCACCTCTTCCAAAATCGTCCGGAGTCCTCGCGCGCCGGTTTTCTGATGAAAGGCCTTTTTGGCAATTGCCGATAGCGCGCTTTCTGTAAATTTGAGCTTGACCTTTTCCAGAGAGAACAGTTTTTCATACTGCTTGATCAGCGCGTTTTTTGGCTCGGTTAAAATACGGACCAATGCCGTTTCAGAAAGCTCCTCTAATGAGGCAACAACAGGAAGGCGTCCGACAAATTCCGGAATCAGGCCATATTTAATGAGATCATCTCCCTGCGCTTGGGCAAGAAGATGGCCGATTTTCCGATCCCCTTTCCCCTTCACTTGGGCCCCAAACCCTATTGTCTTTTTGTGAAGACGTTGCTCCACAATCGAATCAAGACCGACAAACGCCCCGCCGCAGATAAACAGTATATTGGTTGTGTTAATCTGCACAAACTCCTGGTGCGGGTGTTTTCGACCTCCCTGCGGAGGGACATTGGCCACGGTTCCTTCAATTAACTTCAAGAGGGCCTGCTGCACCCCTTCTCCAGAAACGTCCCGCGTGATTGATGCCGATTCGCTCTTTCTTGAAATTTTATCAATCTCGTCGATATAAACAATTCCCCGCTCCGCCCTTGCCGCGTCGTACTCGGAAGCTTGCAAGAGTTTCAGGATAATGTTTTCAACATCCTCCCCGACGTAACCGGCCTCTGTGAGCGTCGTTGCATCGGCTATGGTGAATGGAACCTTTAGAATCCGGGCCAATGTCTGTGCCAGCAGGGTTTTGCCCGTCCCGCTTGGGCCAATCAGGAGAATATTTCCCTTTTGCAGTTCGATACCATCATTTTGGGTATTGCAGGAAACCCGTTTGTAGTGATTGTGAACGGCCACCGAGAGAATCTTTTTAGAACGATCCTGTCCAATAACGTATTGATCTAAGACCTCTTTGAGATCAATCGGTCTTGGAATGCCGGAAGTCCCCTCCTCCCTTTCTTCTTCCCATTCTTCTGCAATAATATCGTTACAGAGATCGACACACTCATCGCAGATATAGACCGATGGGCCTGCGATCAATTTTTTAACCTCGTCTCGACTCTTTGTGCAAAAAGAGCAGCAGAGTGGCATTGCTATCTTATCCTGTTTTCCCATGCATTTTCTCCTACTTCCGAACAGGCGCTTTTTCGATCACCTCGTCCACGATATGGTAGGCCTTGGCTTCCTCCCCGGACATGAAATAATCGCGTTCTGTGTCGGTGCGGATTTTCTCCATCGACTGATGGGTATGTTTGACGAAAATTTCGTTCAGCCGTTCTCGTACTTTTAAGATTTCCCGCGCGTGAATCTCCACATCGGTCGCCTGTCCGGAGAACCCCCCCATCGGCTGATGCACCATCACGCGCGTGTTTGGAAGTGCAAATCGTTTTCCCGAAGTTCCCGCGGCAAGAAGCAATGCCCCCATACTGGCCGCCTGTCCCAGACAAATGGTTGAGACCGGGGCCTTGATATACTGCATAGTGTCGTAGACGGCAAGGCCCGCAGTTACCATTCCCCCCTGGGAGTTAATATAAAGGTTGATATCTTTTTCCTGGTCTTCCGCCTCTAAAAACAGAAGCTGGGCAATCACGAGGTTGGCCACATTGTCGTCGATCGGGAAACCCAGGAAAATAATCCGGTCCTTCAATAATCGGGAATAGATGTCATAAGCCCTCTCCCCGCGATTGGTCTGTTCTATCACCATCGGTATGAGCATGAGTCTCCTTATTCTATTTCTACCAAATTCCGCGATTGCGGAATTTAAATTGCAAATTCATCCTGCAATACTGCGTTATCGGCCATTTGGCTACTCACCGTACGGGTGAGTACGCCTCGGTCGCCAAAATGGCCTCTGGCCTTGTATTTCAGGCGACTTTGCAATTTCCCCCAAAATCAATCGCGGATTTTGGGTTTCTACCCCTCCTTTACTTAAGGAGGGGTAGAAGTGGTTCAAATTGGGCGGTTGAATAGACCCAATTGAGCGTTTTCCCTGCCAGGGTCATTTCCTTTAATCCCCTTAAGGCATCGGGATTTTTTAAGAACTCTTTCCTTCCTTTTTCAATGGAAACCCCCGTATTCCGCGTGGTTCCGACGATCGCCTCCGCCAACTCATCATTGGAAACTTCAATTTTCTCCTTTTCCGCAATGGCCGCCAGAATCAGTGATCCTTTTACCCGATTTTCAGCAACGGCGGAAAGTTCCGCAACATGCGCCTTATCCGATTCCACGGTCATTCTCATCTGTTGCAGTAAGACGCGCAATTCCCTTTCTATCATTGGCGATGGCGCTTCAAACGGGTGCAATGCAATCAGTCTATCCATCAGTTGATTCTTTTCAGATTGCTCCTCCATTTTTTTTCGTTCCGCCGTGAGCGAGCCTTGTACTTTCTCTCTTAATGCAGGAAGGGACGGAAGACCCAAGTCTTTTGCGAACTCTTCATCCAGCGCTGGCAACCGTTTTGTCTTGATCTCTTTTATATCTATTTCATATTGGGCAATCTTTCCCGCGATCTCTTTTTCAGAATCGTCTATGGGAATGCTCACGTTCACAGAAACGGACTCTCCCTTTTTCCGTCCCAGAAGGGCTGCTTCTATTTCCGGTCGGATCCCTTTTGAGCCGATCTCAACAGGATAATCCTTTTTCTTGCCTCCAGGGAGCGCCTTTCCAGAAACCTCTCCGATGAAGTCGATTATGACATAATCGGATAGGGCGATACCATGATCGTCTGGAAGCCCCTCTAAATATCCCTGCTGATCTTGAAGAACGGCAAGCCCCTTCTCCACATCTTCTTGCGTGACAGGTATATTTTTTTTGGAGAGGATTATCCCGGTGTAGTTTGCAAGTTTTATTTCGGGCAGAATATCAACAAGCGCCGTGAAAAAGAGAGGGGCATCTTTTTTAAAATCGATATTTTCAATAATGGGTACGCCTATGGGAGAAAGCCTGACCTCGTCTAAGGCCTTCTGGCAATATTCCGGAATCAGTTTTCTTAAAACCTCCTCCCGAATGGCCTCCTCGTATTTCTTGATGATGAGGGAGCGTGGCGCCTTCCCGGGTCGAAACCCCGACAGTCGCACATCTTTCTGAAGATGCCCTGATGCGTGGTGGAATTCATGAGAGACCGCTTCTTGAGGAACTTCCACCCGAAGCGACCTTTTTACAGAACTGATTTCCTTGACCTGAATTTTCATTCGCTCCCGTGTACGTGTCGAACTTGCATCCTCACCCAATCTCAACAGCGAGGTCTATTCTAGTGCCATAGCCTCATATTGTCAAATGATCCCTTAACCCAGAGATTCCGCGATAGCGGAATCTGAAATTGCAAATTCATCCCGAAATACTGCGTTATCGGCCATTTGCCTACTCACCGTACGAGCGAGTACGCCTCGGTCGCTAGAATGGCCTCTGGCCTTGTATTTCAGGCAACTTTGCAATTTCTCCCAAAATCAATCGCGGATTTTGGGTTAAGACAGGTTTTTTGTCATCCTTAATAGAACATTTCGAGGATGACAAAAAAACAAATTTCTATCACTACTATGCAACCTTATTTCTCTTTAAGTATCAATATCATGTGGTACATAAGCATAGATGATACCATATATTGTTATATAAAAATATTGTTATCCTTGACAAGATTTTCCGACTTTGATATAAAAAGGTTAGCGATCTGTTTTTTTAAGTTTCGGAAAGATTTTAAATAAGGGGGGTGTCATGGCGATTGCTTCAAATCTTGGGTTTCCAAGGATAGGGCCTAAACGGGAGCTGAAAAAGGGGGTCGAGGGGTACTGGGCTGGGGAAATTAAGGAACAGGAGCTGCGCGGCTTGGGGCTTTCCATTCGGAAGGAAAATTGGCTTTTTCAGCAGAAGGCAGGCATCGTGCAGATTCCTTCTAACGATTTCTCGTTTTATGACCATCTGTTGGATACCTCGATCATGGTAGGGGCAATCCCTGTTCGTTACCGTCCATTGGCGCATTTAAGCGCTCTCGACCAGTATTTTGCGATGGCCCGCGGCTATAACGATTCCGCAAAGGGACTGGCGATTGTGGCGGCGGAGATGACAAAATGGTTTGACACAAATTACCACTACATTGTTCCAGAGTTTGAAAAAGACCAGCAGTTTTCCCTGGGTTCCACAAAGGCTATTGATGAGTTTCTTGAGGCAAAAGAGATGGGCATTCTTACAACCCCTGTATTGCCAGGGCCAATTTCATTTCTCGCCCTTGGAAAGGGGGTGGGATTCGACAAATACAATTTGTTGCCCTCTCTGCTTTGTGTCTATGCGCAAGTTCTCTCTCGATTGGTGCAGGCAGGCGCTCAATCCATACAGTTTGATGAACCAGCGCTTGTTTTTGGAATAGATAAAAAGATGGAAGCCGCGTTGCTTCAGGCTTATACAGCGCTTTCGGGTGTTGCGAAACCGGTTCGGATTTCTATTGCCACTTATTTTGAAGGGTTAGGTTCAGGGTTGGAATCTGTGCTTAATCTTCCTGTCTCCTGCGTACATTTAGACCTTGTTGCAGCGTCTGAACAGTTGGAGATCGCGCTGACAAAGGCGCCTGAATCCCTCTCTCTTTCGCTTGGGGTTGTGGATGGAAGAAATATCTGGCGGTCTGACCTCTCAACGGCATATCAACTTGTAAAACGTGCTGTGTCCGTGCTTGGGACAGACAGGGTTGCGGTTGCTCCCTCCTGCTCTCTCCTGCATGTTCCAGTTTCCTTGGACGGCGAAACCGATCTTGATCCAGAGGTTGGCGGTTGGCTTGCGTTTGCCAGGGAGAAGGTTGCCGAGGTCGCTCTCATAACCCGCGCGATCAATGAGGGAGAGGATTCCGTGCGAGAGGAATTTGCGGCCAACAAACGGATCATTGACCAAAAGAAAATCTCTAAAAAAATATATAACCAGGCAGTCCGATCCGTTTTCAGGAGGAGATTGGTCTGGATGTTTTGGTGCATGGCGAAGCGGAGAGAAACGACATGGTAGAGTACTTTGGGGAACAGCTTTCTGGATTTGTCTTTACCAAAAACGGCTGGGTTCAAAGTTATGGGTCGCGTTGTGTAAAACCTCCAATTATTTTTGGTGACGTTGCAAGGCCCACACCTATGACCGTAAGATGGGCGCGTTTCGCGCAGTCTCTTACGAAATTGCCTGTTAAGGGGATGTTGACCGGGCCGATCACGATTTTAAAATGGTCGTTTGTCCGGAATGATCAGCCTGTTCGTGATACCTGTCTTCAGATCGCGCTTGCCATTCGGGATGAGGTGCGTGATCTGGAGGCCGATGGTATTGGTATTATTCAGATTGACGAGCCTGCCCTTCGCGAGGGATTGCCACTCCTGCGTTCCCGTTGGCCTTCGTATTTGTCGTGGGCGGTAGATGCTTTTCGACTTGCAACATCGTGCGTGAGCGATAAAACGCAGATTCACACACATATGTGTTACGCGGAGTTCAACGACATTATCGAGTCGATTGGCGCTATGGATGCGGACGTTATTTCAATGGAGTCGTCTCGATCCCAGATGGAACTTTTAAATGCCTTTACAAAGTTTAAATATCCAAACGAAATTGGCCCGGGGGTTTACGATATTCATTCCCCGAGGGTTCCATCCAAAGAAGAGATGGTCGTTGCGCTGCAACAAACGCTTACCGTGATTGACCCCAAAAATCTCTGGGTGAATCCCGACTGCGGTCTTAAAACACGCAAATGGGAAGAGGTGCGGCCTGCCCTCCTTGCGATGGTTGAAGCGGCAAAAATTGTTCGCGCCGCTGCTTCAAAACCCGGAGTATCTTAACCCAGAATTTTATTGAGAGGAGGCCCTATGCCAACCGATCTTGAATATCCACCTATTGATTCCCTTTCATTCGCAGAAAAATCTCCTGTAGCGACCATGCAG
>JACPZM010000024.1 GCA_016195485.1 Candidatus Troglogloeales bacterium
AGGTTCGTTCGTCTTTTTGTTCTTCGTCCGCCATGTTTCCTATAAACTCCCCCTATCCCCTCTTTCAATAAAGAGGGGGTATTCATCTACACATTTCTCATACGCAATAAGAGATCCGATAATTGCCGCTCCAGGTTCCCTCCCATCTGTTCCTTTAAAAGACCCACATAAAGCGAGAGGGAGAGGCCAAAGACAATCAGCCCTATACCAATGGTCAGGGGAAAACTAAACAAGAATATCTGAATCTGCGGAACCACCCGCGAGATCACCCCCATCGCCATCTGCGATAATAGCAACGCGACCGTGATAGGGGCGGCAATTTTTATCCCGAGGATAAAGAGTTCTGATCCCATCCGAATAATTTGTTCCATGAGAGGGCCTTTAATGATAAACCCCCTTGTGGAAACCAATTCAAAACTGTGAGCCATTACCTTTAGCACAGAATGATCCCCGTAAGTAGACAGAAAAATAAGCGCAGCGATGGCCACATAAATCTGCCGCATTAAAGAGACCTGCTGGTTGGATATCGGATCAAACGCGTTGGCTACCCCAAAGCCAATCTGCATCCCCGCAATCTCTGCGCCCAATTCCACTGCGGCAAATATCAAGCGCGCGCCAAATCCAATGATAAGACCAATGACAACCTCCGATAAAAGCCCCTGGACAACAAGGCCAAAATTAATCTGCGCGGGAGGCGTAGGCGAGGGGGGAGGGAAGACCCCGGATACAATCGGGAATAAGACAAATGTCATAGCGACTGCAAGCAGGACTTTGACAAAAGGAGGGGTTCCGCCGCCGCCTAACAACGGAAGAGCCACCACAAAGGATGCAATTCGCGCTAGAATAAAAAGGAAAGTCAGCTGATTTTCCCAAATTGTTTTTACGAAGCCAGCAATAGTATCCATAAGGGTCAGCGAATATAGGTTGGAATATTGGTTAAAAGGTTTGTGGTAAAACCAACAATAAGCGATACCATCCACGGAAAGAAAAATACCAACGAGAGCGCAACAGCGATTATTTTTGGGAGAAACGTGAGTGTCGCTTCATTGATCTGTGTCACCGCCTGAAAAACACTGACAATCAGTCCAACGACAAGCGTCGCAATTAAGATCGGCGCGGCAAGAAAAAGCGCCGTCTCAATCGTCCGCTGTCCTATTTCAATCACAAATTCCGGTGACATATTTTTTCTCCAACCCCATCTAATCTCCCCTTCAACAAAGGGGAGGAACACCCCCTCTTTGGTTAAAGAGGGGGTAGGTGGAGTTCACTACCCAAAACTTTTTACCAGTGATCCCACGACTAAATACCATCCATCTGCAAGCACAAACAGAATCAGCTTGAAAGGGAGCGCGACCAGTACGGGAGGAAGCATCACCATCCCCATAGACATCAAAACAGATCCGACGACAATATCAATGATTAAGAAAGGCAGGAAGACCAAAAATCCGATCTGAAAAGCGGTACGAAGCTCGCTGATCATAAATGCCGGAATCACCACCTGGGTTGGAATATCGGAAGCGTTTTTAGGACGGCCCATTTTAGCAATATCTACAAACAGGGAAAGGTCTTTTTCCCGCACCTGTCTTAACATAAAGGCTCGAATAGGCGCAGCAGATCGCCGCAACGCTTCCTGTTGCGTAATCTCCTCCGCAATATACGGCTGTAAGGCCTCTGTGTTAATTTTTGTCAGAATCGGGGACATAATAAAGAGGGTTAAGAAAAGGGCCAGGGAGATCAATACCTGATTCGGAGGAGCCTGCTGTGTTCCCAGTGCCTGCCTCAAAAAAGAGAGAACCACAATAATCCGGGTAAAGGAGGTCATCATAATTAAAATAGCTGGGGCAAGCGAAAGTATCGTTAACAAGATTAATATCTGAATACCGGCCGAAAGTGGTTTATCCCCACCTCCAAAATTAACGGTCATCAAAGGGGCTGCCTGAGGAATTGTCTGTTGCGAAACCGATTTTGTTACCTCTTGAGCAAAAAGCGTCTCCCCTCCCCCACCCAATAGGAAGAGGGCCGATAAAATCAATGCCAAAATGATCGGAGAAAATCTTGTCATACGGCCTCTTTGATGCGAAATGACTGTGATGGGTTCAATGGGAACTTGTCCATTTCAGTGAGCAAAGAGATTTGGTTTGGCGTAACACCCACCAACAAAAAACGTTCGCCAACCTCAATGAGAGCGATCTCTTTTTTCGCGCCCAAATAGGAGGTCGCTAAAACCTGTATTGGAGAATTTTTTAATCCGAGACGAGAATAGAGAAACCGTTTCGCCAGATATGTCGTTGTGGCAATCGCCCCCAGAACAATCAGCAGGGCTCCCCCCATTTTAAGCAATCCCAAAAACATTTCCATATTGTGATTCCCCCCTGTTTACCCCATCCCTACTTATTTAATGTTTCTACCCGCTCCTCCGGGCTAACGATGTCGATAATTCGAACGCCAAACATATCATTGACAACAACCACCTCTCCCCGTGCGATCAACTTTTCACCAATACAGATATCCATCGGATCGCCCGCGATCTTTGAAAGTTCGATGATCGAGCCATGCCCAAGATGCAACAACTCTTTAATCAACATTTTAGTGCTACCCAATAGAACCGTAACCTTTAGCGGAACATCGAGAAGGATATTAATGTTTCCGGGGGTTTGTAGTTTGCTCCCCGTTGGCTTTTGTTCCAAATCCGCAAACGTGACCGGTCTGCCCGATTTTTCTTCAGCTTGCGAAGGCTCAGGACCTTCTTCTATTTCGGGCGCCGGATCTGCTTCCTCCGTTGAGACCGATCTTGCCTCTGTCTCCTCTGCCATTTTATTTTCTCCTTTTCATTAAAGATGGCGGGGGGGGGCCACCCCGCCCCTACGATTATCCTCTGGGCGCAGCAAGCGGCGCCCCTGCTATAGATCGAATTTGGAAGGCTCGTTTTCCCTTATATGCCCCGGGCTGACCATAGAATTTTGTGCTCCCTTCGACCCTCAATTTTAAATCTTCATTGCTGTTCTGATCTAACATCACAACATCGCCCACTGCAAGATCGATGATCTCTGGAACAGTCAGGATCGCTTCGCCAAGACAAGCTGAAACAGCCACAAAACATCCCTCTGTTAAATGGTTTTTCAAGGCTATCCCGCTTGCCTCTGGTTGTTTTGCGATCTCCCCCCCCGGCCCTCCAAATATTTTTTTTCGAAGCCTATCGAAATGGGCGAAAGGAAAACAGAAAAAAAACTCCTCTCCATATCCATTAATTTCCAGATGAAAACCAGACTTTACAATCAAATCTTTGTCTGGCAAGACCCTCATATTTCGAGTGTTACAATCGGTTCGAGTTAAAGAGATTGTCACTTTATGGATCGGTTGCCACGCCTTTTCAAATTCGCACAGAATCAAATCTACTATTCGCTGGACAAACCGCATCTCAATCATCGTATAGCTTCCGCTATCTCTTAAATGCAGTTTGCCTTTGCCTCCCAGGAAATGATCCAACAAAAAATAAACAACGTTGCCTGTCATGACCAGCAGTCCACGCTCTGTTAACGGGTCCATCTTTAGAAGGTTGAGACTGCTCATCGGCTGGATACTGCTCATGACGCTACCGAATTTGAGCGTTTGCACCGGGATCGCCGTTACTGTGACCTCTCTTCGAATTGCCTTTCCTATCGCCGCTTGTAAATGAGGAATAAATCGATCGGAAACGACTTTAAGGGTCATCGCGGGGCTTAAGGTAACATAACGGTTGACGTCGGTAAGGTCATAGCGCAATGCCCCTGCCGAGCTGTTAGGAATAACCTGCGTATCAACCTGCCCGCCCTGCACCCCTTTCAGGAGGGCATCCATTTCTTCTTGTGATAAAACCGGTTCCGCCATTTTTCAAGACCAATCCTTCTAAACAAATTGTCCTCTTTCTCTATTGGGCGACAAAATCGGTAAAGAATGCCCCTTTTACTTTGTCTCCCTTAACAATATTTTTCACCCGTTCTAAAACCTCATCCCGCAATTCCATCTTGCCCTGAACGGTGTTAACCATCTCGTACTCCTTACTGGAAAGCAACATAAGGATACTGTCTCGTATCTCCGGAACGTGAGGCTCCACAAAGCGGGTGCATTCCGCCTTCGCCAATTTCAGCTTGACGGTTACCTTTAGGAACTTCACATCGGAAGCGCCGGAGAGATTCACAATAAACGGCTCCAGGTTAAACGTCTCGCTTACCACCTTTTTCTTTCCCTCCCCTTCCACTTTTTCTTCCGGACAGTTCACTTTTCCCCCGCCATGCCCCTCTTCGTCCTCGACATGCTCTTCTCCCTCTTTTTTAGCATGTTCCTCGTCCTCAATCGGCTCGTCGTCCTGGGCATGTTCCTCTTCTTTTTCCTTGGCCTCTATTTTACCCTTTCCCGGCGCTGTCTTTGCCGGCCCTTTCATGAATTTCAAGAAATAGACCGCCCCACCCGCAAGCAACACCACGAGAAGGCCGATGATAATCCACAAAATCGGCAATCCCTTTTTCTTAGGCTTCTCTTCTTCTCCGTGCTCTCCCTTTCCTGCTTCTTCTGGTTTTTCTTCAGCCATGGAACTTTTCCTCCTTTTTTAATTTATGGAAATGCTACTTGTCTATTGTGCAATGGTTATGCCATTTTTGCAATAGGGGATTTTGTGCGGTTTTAGAACAATCTGCAGGCAGTGGCTCACCCTGTTAACGTGAGAGACGTCAAAAATGCGCGATACGCCGCCACTCTTTTGGCGTCATGTTTCTATTGGAATTGCTTTTTGATACTGGATCATCGCCTGTTTGCCAAGGCGAGTGTACTCCAGCGCTGAAAGGAGTTCGGATCGTTCTTCTTCAATAAGAATCGCCCTTTTTTTATCTATAGCACGAATTTGACAGATCAACTGAAACAGTCTTTCTTTTTGATTAAAAAAATCCTGTTCGTGAATGACAGGGGTAAGCAAAGCCCCCTCAACGCTCGCAGTAGCGAACAGGTTCAAACCCACCGGTTCCTGTGCCTCTTTTTCAATGGAAATCGACCGTGCAATTTCTTCGAATATGAAATCGGCTTTTTCCAGCGTTTCTTTTCTTATTTCTTCGATTGCAATCTGCCTGTCACGATCTGTTTCTTCTTCTGACTCTTGAGTCAGGGCTAATGCCGTTTTATAAAGTGTCTCAATCTTTTCCAACAGTAAGGATATAGAATAAGGCATAATAGCGGCTATGAGGGATCTATTATTGCGTTGCTGTTTTGATGAGAGAGGAATTTTCAAATGCGATTGTTTCCCATGCCTCCTTGAGAGGAATAATCAGGCTTATGACTTCATCAAACAGGGCAATGTTCGGTTCGTGGCGTAAACGCAGAAGTCTGCCGGCAATATATTCGTAAAGAGTGGCCAGATAAAGACCGACTTGTTCTCCCTTCCCCATGTTAAGAGATCCCATTAATTCCACCAGTATCTCTACTGCCTTTGTCATGTTTTTATTCCTTGTAAAACGATCATTCGTCACAAACGCCTCTTTTGCCACAATAAGACAGCACAAAAACTCCGCGTAGAGTAACACAATCAACCCCTCTGGGCTGGAGAGCGCCACGTTTGACTCCTGATAGTGATAATACACCTTACTTGAGTGAGGACTCATTTTACCCTCCGCCTGCAATACTGCTACTATTATTTCTTCTTGCAATGAAGCTTGTCAGGTTTTCAAGTTGCGTAATTTGACGATTGAGTGCAGACCCAATCCCCTGAATACGCGATAATATCCCTTCCAGTCTCGCAAATTTAGCGCGTGTTCTTTGCTCAAAAGCTGTGACACGCTCCTCTAATCTGACTATCTCCTTGTCAATGGTGGCGCTGGCGTTTCTGAGTCCTTGCTCTGCTGAAGGGAGTCTCCCCGTTCGTCCATCAAGCAGATCAGAAACAGCCTTGAACAACCGCTCCGCTATCCCCGATGTGGGAGTAACAACCGTTGCATCAACTGTTTTGTCAAAAAGCGCAAACACGCGACCGACAGCCTGCGGATCTTTCACAAGCGCCGCATTCAGTTTAGCTGAATCGATTGTGAGTGTGCCGTCTTGCTGTGCGAGGATGCCAAGATCAGACAGGCTCCTGTAAGGCCCATCCAAGTCGGGAACGATCCCTTTTGGGAGCAATCGAAAAGAATTGGTAATCGCTTGCGCTGTTGTATTGCCCAGAAGGGGGGCCGCTTTGTTGGTTTTTGAATCAAATGTCTGAGCCGAATTAAGTCCTTTAATCACCTCATTGTAAGATGCGACAAACGATTCAATGTTCCCTTTTACAGCGGCAGTATTAGATGTTACATTGATAGAGACCCCCGCATCCGCAGTTGTCTGTTTTAGAAGGGTTAAGGTCACTCCGTCAATCGCGTCGGTTATTGTATTGCTGGAACGAGTCAGCGTTAATCCATTTAGAATAAACTCGGCATCTATTGGAGCTTGCACCTCTGTTATTTTCGTGTCATCGGGAGCAGAAGAAGTTGGAGGATAACGAAGTTGGGATAACCCCTTCTCCTCCTCGTCATCCTGAACGTCTTCCGTTACATCTATTTGAAGGGTATTGTCGGCGCCTGTTTGACTCGCTTGTAGTACCAATCTGTACTCATCATTTTTTATTTTTTGAACAAACGCAGTCACTCCCGCGTTGGCGGCATTGATTTTGTCTTTAATTTGAGTAAGATTGGAGTGGTCGCTGTCAATGGTAATAGAAACTTCTGCTCCACTGCCAATTCTAATCTTTAATGTACCCGTTCCAACCGAGGCCGTAGAGGAAGCAAAGGAACCAGACTTCAATATCTGTGCCTTCGCCAATTTAACAACCTGCTGTATCGTGGAGGAGCCGATGATTGCGGACTTAGCATCAGTCACCGCGACGGTAGCTACGGTAGTATCTGATGATGATGCCAGTTTGGACTGAAAGGAACTAAACAACTGAAGGGGAGTGAGGGTCGATTTTAAATTTGCGAACGACACACGGATGGTGGAGAAGGCGCTCGACTTGGCCGCAACTGCGATCTGCCTTTGTTGCGCCGCTTCAATCGGTCTTCTTTCAATCGCTACTAACTGACTTACGATCGATTGAACATCGAGCCCGGAAGCAACCCCAGACGAAGAAACCTGCGCCATAAAAATCCCCCTGCGGGTTTAATCTGTTTAATCGGCCCCATTGGCACAAAAGGACCCCCCTCTTTTTTAGAGATTTTCTTTTCCCTAAGCACACGCAATCCGCCATCCATGCTATGCAATCTTATCTAATACCAACCCTAAACGTTTGCTGATCACCAAATCTTCTTCCGATGGAATCTGACGGATAATCTCCCCAGACTTGGGTGCGACGACTTGAATCAAGACTCGGCCTGATTTTTGATCATTCACGAATTGAATGATCGCATCGGTCAACGTCGGCTGGGAACTCTGTGGTACTTGGGGCACATTAGGCGGACCCTCCCCACCCGAAGACGCCGGGTTAGGAAGAAACGCCTGTATGTTAACATTTTGTACCGCTTCCAGTTGCATCTTACTCTTTTCTCTCCCTTTTGATCGGGCGCAGCGAGCGGCGCCCCCAAAATTCTATGTTCTGAGCAAGGCCAGAACCGCCTGAGGCGTCGTATTGGCCTGGGCTAAAATCGCAATCCCCGCTTGCTGTAATACCTGCGCCCTTGTTAAATTCGCGGTCTCCTGTGCAAAGTCTGCGTCTAAAATTCTGCTTCTAGCCGTCTGCGTGTTTTCTTGAACCGACCCCAAGTTGGAGATCGTAGACTCAAATCGGTTCTGAATCGCACCCAAGTCCCCTAAGAGCGAACTAACAAAATCTAATGCGCTGGCCGCTGTAACGATGGCCTTCTTTGCGCCTTCCTCTGTAGAAACGTTTACAAAAGACAAAGCGGCAAAATCGGCCGTTTGAGCAATATCCAAAAACCCTCTGCTGAACAGACTGGACTCCTCATCCGCTCCAGATGTTGCCGTAAAGGCCTTCGCTGAATTCAATGTTACCGTTCCACCAACGGTGACACTATCTGTATCTGTATCCTCTGTAAGGGTGACATCCTGCGTGCCTGGCAAGCCTTTCACCTTAAGCGCTGTCGCGTCAACCCCTGTTGATTCCCCCACCGGATCATTTCTAAACTTCTCAATGCCGATGTCCGCCCCTCCGTTTTCAAGGGCAATCTTTGTGATCTCACGGCCCTCATCATTTATTTCAGTGATAAAGCTTGCCCTTATTCCTGTGCTCGTGGTCTTATTATTAATCGCCGTTACCAGATCCAGTAAACCTTCCTTCGTATTCGAGGTAATTCTGGCGGAGATAAATACCGCGTTTGAACTATCATCCCCCCTCACATTGGTTCCGTAAAGATTAAACGATATATTCTGCTCTTTCGAAGCGGCGATATCATAAATACCTTCTTCCAGGGTATCTCCCCCCAACGTCGCGAAGGTATTCGCGACGGCGGTCACGCCTGTAAGACCCTCTACTGCGTTGATTTTCTGGGCAATCGACTTGGCCGTTTCTTCCAACTCTACTCCAACTACTGTACCGCTCCGATCGCTTGAAGATCCGCGTATCGTTAAAGTTTGGTCCAGCACCAAGTTTTTCGGCGCAACCCCCTGTTCGGTCCCAGGACTGGCCGCTCCTATGGCCCTCGCGCGGGCATTATCAGTCCTGATAGAGTAGTTCCCAATACTCGCGGCCGCCGTCAAGGGAATGGTCACCCGAACCGATTGTTCCGCTCGAAGTCCCACCTGGAACTCCGCGTTAACAATATTTCCCGTTAACACCTTTTGGCCGTTAAACTCCGCATCTTCCGCAATCTGACCAATCCCCTCATTCAATTTGACTACTTGTGTCTGAAGCAAGTTGCGGTCCGTAGGACTGATAGACCCGTTATTGGCTTGCGTCGCCAGCTCCTGAATCTTTTGTAATGCCGTACTGATCTCCTGCAACGCCCCCGTAGCCGACTGTGCGAGGCTAATCCCGTCGTTGGCATTCTTTACCGCCTGTCCAAGCTTTCCGATCTGGGAGGTCAGCCGCTGGCTAATGGCAAGCCCTGCCGCGTCGTCCCTCGGAGAATTAATTCGCAAACCGCTTGAAATCCTCTGCAAAGAAGTGGATAAAGACGACTGCGTTCTATCAAGGTTTATTTGCGCCTTAATGGAGTTAAGGTTTGTGTTAATTACTAAAGCCACGGTCAACCCTCCTTAACAATTTCAGCAACTCCGCCTCTTTTCCCTGCCTCCACCCAGATGAGGAGACAAGTCATGAGATGGAAAAAATCACTGTCGGGCGTCCTCTGCCCTGTTGGTTAAATACACTCTAAATTCCTACTGTACTTGTCGGCATTCCAAGACAAAAACTTTAGGGATTTTTCTAATCTCTATAAGGCCCCCAACAAGGATACCCCTCGAGTACATTCTACCACTTTAAAATAAAAATTACTGCAGAACAGTCGTCATAAAATTGACATTTTAACGACGCAGAGGGAAGCCCTCTCTAGAATCCAACAGATAATTGAACGACATGGCGAGGATCGGGTTGCTGTCCTGCAAATGCCCCAATCTCGCTGATGTAGTAGGCGTAGGAAAATCGAACCAACCATAAACTAAAGGTCGTCCCGAATGAGGGATATCCCTGGGCAAGGCCTGCTCTTAATGTCAGGATGAAAGGCAATTGGTATTCCACGCCGGCATGAAGCCGTTTAGCGATATCCTTATCCGTTCCAACTTGTTGGGCGACATCAACCCAGTCCGCAGCGATAACAACCTTTCCAAAACCGATTTCAGGT
This sequence comes from Candidatus Troglogloeales bacterium, assembly GCA_016195485.1. Lineage (GTDB taxonomy): Bacteria > Nitrospirota > Nitrospiria > SBBL01 > SBBA01 > JACPZM01. Next base: position 9,783 of record JACPZM010000024.1, read on the forward strand.
CTGAGTGCCACGCCCAAGTTTACCTGCGGGGGCAGTTTCCCAGCATCACCCAGATCACCTCCGACAATATTTTGTAAAGACAGGCCGACGGTCGGGTTTAAAAAAATCGGTATCGGATAAAGCGCCCCAACATCGAGGGCAAAACCGTTTTCTGGGTTGAGCTCCTTCTGTATTTTAAACTCTCCATCAATAATCTCACGTGTGGTATAGGTCTCCTTATCGAGCTTATTACGATTGATCGCTTTGGCAGTGAGACCCAAAATAAGCGGACGGCCCTTCACCTTGAAACGATACGCCCCGGAGGTCATAACCGCCAAATCAGCCGTCCCACGTACCTCAAACGTATTACTGGCAAGTGGATTGTGAATGGCTCCATTCAACACCCCCTGGGCTAAAATCCCGAAACCAAAATTATGAAAAACAATATGGGGGAAAAGCGCTGCCTTCAGGTGAAACCGTTCTCCAATATTTTTATTAATCAGGTCAATAGCCTTGTCTGAATTTTCATTAGGATCCGAGATATCTGAAATCTCTTTTGCATCTTTTATAAGATCAAGTGCATTTTTATTCAGTTCCACTGTGAGATTAATAATATCAAATCGTCCGAACCCTTTAATTTGATTAAGCCCCGCAGGATTATAAAAGATGGCATTTCCATCGTCAGCAACTGCAGTGAACGCCCCCCCCATGCCCAATGGCCGGATACCCTCATAGAACAACGGAATCTCATCTGCTTGCACAAAGGAAGGAACCAAAAGAGCTAGTAGGATTACTATTTTAAAAGAAGTTTTCAACGCTAATCTGCCCCCATTCCAGCAGGTATATTTATTCGGCGCAGGTATATTCTATTGGATTCTGAGTATATGTACAGTTCGCAGGCACACCCACAACCGTGGGATCTTTAAGTGTTCCCTGGGTAACCAGGTAGTTTAGGACCTCAGCATTGCTCAATTCCTTATTATCATCTAGATCGGCAGCAGAGACCAGACTGTCAATCGTTCCTGAAAGTTCTCCCCCCCCCTGGCCCGTTGCCGCAACGGCCGCATCTTTTGCAAATAGTAGCGAATTCACTACCGCAAAAAGATCATCAGTGGTGATGTTACAGGTAATCTGACCCGTCTGTACCCCTGCTTGTTGGACACACTCTGCAATCCCCTGAACGACATTCAAGACATCTGTGATGGTTAATACAGTATCCGCAAGATTGACAATCGATAGGATATAACCAGCATCTTTGTCGTCTTTAAAAAAACTTGGGGTGCTGGTTCCGACTTTTGACAAGGAGCGGCAAGGCCACGTGGTTTTATCAACCTCACCTAATAATGCCTTGCTCTTGCAGACATTGGCTTGCCATATTTCTGTATTGGGAATAAGGGTTGAGACCTGTTCAGTAATATCAGCCAAAAGGGTCGATGTCCCTATCTCGCCCCCATTGGAGTTGGCTACGACCTTCAGAAATCCTTGCACTGAAAAACCGGCCTGGCAAAGGTAGGCTGCAGAGAGGTCCAATCGGCGCGCCACACTCTCGGAATCTCCTGCCTGCAGTTCTGAAAAGAGTGTAATTGCAGTCTGACAATCTCCTTTATCGAGGGCCTTTTGGGCCGCTACCCTTTTGGCTTCAGGCGTATTGTCATCAGCACACCCTGCGAGAAGAAGGATTGGCAACAGCGCCAGAATAAAAAAACGATTATGATGAACCATGGCGATTTATTTAGCAGAAAATGAGCATTTAGTCAAGCAATTCAAAATTTCTGACAATTTGTAATAACTCGTTTATAGTCTGCCTGTTGCCTCACGAGGAAATCTACCTGAAAGTAGTAGTCTTCCCTATTTTCTCCGAAATTGTTTTTCCAGTTCCAGCAAAGGGTATTTAATAATAACGGGCCGCCCATGCGGACAGGTCGGCGGGGTATTCCGACTAAAGTAATCATGAAGCAGGGCATCTACTTCGTCAAGCGTTAAGGATTGATTGGCGCGAACGGCCGCGTGACAAGCCATTCCCGCAATAATCTTTAATCTTGGGCTTTCTTTATCATGGATCAATCCAAATCCCGGGCCAAGCTCTGCGAGATCTTCAGAGAGATCTGCCAAAAACGATTCCAGATCCATTTTAGTGAGTTCCGCCGGAATTTCTCGAACGAGAAAGGTCGTCTCCCCATAAGGCTCTATCTTTAATCCTACCTCCTGCAAAAAAGGAAGCGCCTCCATAATAAATGAGGCTCTCGGCAACGGAAGATCAACTTGTCTGGGAATCAAAAGCGGCTGAATGTCTAATCGTTTCTTTTTCAAAAATGATTCGTACAGCATCCGTTCGTGGGCCGTATGTTGATCAATAAGAACAAATTCACCGTCAATTTCAGCCAAAAGAAATGTCTCATAAACCTGCCCAATTGCACGAATCAGTGGAATAGCCGCCATGGCAGCAGGCGCAACGACTGAAGGTGTCGTCAAACTTTCTATCGGCCATCCTGTCCACAGGGGGGCAGAATGCATAGGCTGCGTTACGCTTGCAGACGGGGTTCTGCTTTGTAGGGGCAAAAAATCTTTTATCCCTGCCTGCAAACTGCGGCTCGCAGGCGGCGCACCCTCTAGCTGTTCTCGAATCAGGTTTTTTACAGATTTGTAGACCTCATCTGTGTTTTGGAACCGCACCTCCTTTTTGGTTGGATGGACATTAACATCGACGCACGAAGGATCAATAGAAAGATAGAGAGAACAAAAGGGGTGCTCTCCCTTCATTAAAAATGATCGATACGCCTCATAAATGGCATGGGAGAGGAGCGGACTTTTCACAGGTCGTCGGTTTACAAAAAAAAGTTGATCCTTCCGGTGATTTTTCAAAACAGGCGCCTTTGAGAAAAAGGCATGAAGCGTCATTTTCCCGTCCAAATCGAAAGACCCACCTGCTTCAAGACATGCATTCACGACATCTCCACCGTAGAGTTGAAGGAGCCGGTCTTTTTGTGTTGAAACGGTGGGCACGGAAAGGAGCTTCTTCCCCTGATGAATGAGTTGAAAATTAATTTCGGGATGAGCGAGGGCGAGTTGAAATACGATTTGACTGATATGCCCCAACTCGGTCGCGGGCGATTTTAAAAACTTCCTTCGGGCGGGTGTGTTATAAAAAAGGTCTGAAACCGAGAAGGTTGATCCTATCGGCGCCCCAATGCCGCGTTCTTTCTCGATTGTCCCTCCAGTAAGAACGATTTCTGATCCCTCAATACTTCCGACGGATCGCGTCACAAGACCTATTTTGGAAACAGATGCGATGCTGGGTAGGGCTTCCCCTCTAAATCCTAATGTGGAAAGGGCGAATAGATCTTCTTCTTTTGCGAGTTTACTGGTGGCGTGGCGGGCAAATGATAAAAGGGCATCTTCGCGGGTCATCCCTTCTCCGTTATCTTGTACTTCTACAAGCTTTATCCCTCCTTCCATGAGGGTGATAACGATCCAGTTGCTTTTTGCGTCGATCGCGTTCTCAACAAGCTCCTTCACCACAGAGGCCGGCCGCTCAACAACCTCGCCCGCCGCGATTTTATTGGCAAGGCCCTCGGAAAGGACAATAATTTTTGACATGTTGAAGGCTCTCTATATTTTGTTCACTGCAGACTATCACGCACCCTATCCCGCTGTCCAAATTTCAGGGAGGATTCCGGGGTAAAGGTGTGGAATTCTGGGGACACCATACTTAATTATTGATTTTCCTAATGGGTTGGTATATTCTCGCGACATGGCGAGAATAGCACGGGTGGTTGCTCCATGCTTTCCCCACCACATCACACAACGTGGCAATCGTCGGCAGCGAACTTTTTTTCATGATGAGGATTATCAGGCCTATATTGGGCTGATGGCGGAATGGTGCTCTCGCTTGAAGGTTGAGATCTGGGCCTATTGCTTGATGCCAAACCACGTGCATTTAATTGCGGTTCCGCAATCTGAAGAGGGTTTGCGACGGGCGATTGGAGAGGCGCATCGACGGTATACACGGCGGATCAATTTTCGTGAGGGATGGCGGGGGCACCTGTGGCAGGGACGGTTTTCCTCGTTTCCGATGGATGAGACATATCTGTTAGCGGCTGCGCGCTATGTGGAACTCAACCCTGTAAGAGCGAAACTCGTAGACAGCCCCGATGCATATAAATGGAGTAGTGCGGTAGCGCATCATGAGGGTAGGGATGACGAACTTGTAAAGGTATCGCCTTTACTGGGTCTCGTTGGCAATTGGCAGGAGTTTCTTTCGCAAGCCGCTCCACAGGATCAAGCAGAAGCTTTTCGCCGCCATGAGCGAACAGGACGTCCCCTTGGGAGTGAAGGATTTGTGGCCAAGATTGAAAAAGCATTAGGTTGTATTCTCCAGCGTCGGAAACCAGGACCTAAGCGAAAGAGATTGAATTAAGTATGGTGTCCCCGGAATGCTAGTATGGTGTCCCCGGAATTCCTCGGAATTCCCTCTTGAGCGGATGTTCCCCATGATGGGCGATGGGATTTATGGTGTAACGTGTTGAATTTTAGATGTTTTTCGTCTTGTTTGAAGTTTTTTCTTAGTGGTTACAATGACACCTCTGTTAAGAAGAGCTTTCGGAAGCCGAACACCGGCGGCGGTCAGCAGCCTTTGAATCGATTCCCTCGGCTGG
>JACPZM010000033.1 GCA_016195485.1 Candidatus Troglogloeales bacterium
CCTTATGTGCGCTTTGCGTACTAATGTCACATCACTAAAATAAGGAGTACGACAGTGAAAATCAATCAATATAGTTTATTTTGTAGCCTGTTTTTAATTTTTGCCTTGCTTGCAGGTTGCGAAGGATCAACACCACCAACCACACCACCTACCACTTCATTAAAGACCATTAGCGGAACTGCATCAGCTGGCGCGCCGATTGTGGGAACGGTGACCATTAAAGACAGCAGTACTCCGGCGAAGGACAAGTTTGTGACGATTTCTGCGGATGGGAAATATACCATTGATGTCAGCGATCTCACCCCGCCTTTTATGATGCGTGCGGATGGGCAGGTGGGCGGCAGAAGCTATAGTTTGTACTCAGCGGCGACGGTTGCAGATGTCGGATGCACGGTAAACGTTACGCCGCTCACCGATCTGATTGTGGCCAACATTGCAGGACAAATCGCCGCAACGGTCTTTAATAATGGAAATTTCAGCGGTATGACAACGGAGGCGTTAAACAGTGCGGAATCTGCCCTGCAAGCACGCCTTCAGCCGATTCTTTCTGCAGTCGGTTTGGCCGATTCAATTGACTTGCTCCGCGCTACGTTTAACGCCGACCATACTGGTTTGGATGCGGCATTAGATCTTCTGCGGGTTACCGTCGATCCAAATACGCTTCAGGCGACCATTCAAAATGTCATCAATAACCAGCAAATCGTTGATAATCTGGCCAGTCAAGCTGATACGACCGTTATTGACGCCACCGGCGTAACGGCAGGCTTAACCGATTTTGAGCAGATAAAGGCCAAATTTGATGCCTTTTCAGCACTTTTTGCAACCTCCCTGCCGGCGTCGGACAATGCCGCACTGCTTGCCTTATTCGATCAGCAAAATTTCATGCAGGACGGGGAAACGCTGGCCGCCTTCCTGTCTAAAATCACGACGAACGAGGAAAATATTGGAATAAAGTTCGCCGTGACATTGGCATCACTCACTCCCCCAGACGCCCCAACGAGCGCGGAGGTAAGCTTTGTTTGCTCTGGACCGGGTGGAGTGACCTGCAATGAGCGCTGGAAAATAAATAAAGTAGACGGTGTCTGGTTATTGGCCGGAAACCAGCAAATTGCCCAAGCAATGGTGTCCTCCTACGCGCGTAAGGGTGGGCAGAATGGGGGACAGATTGATACCGGGTTGCGGATGGAGATTATTGATAGGGGTGGGCTAGGGATTGATTATGCGGTTGTGAAGGGAAATGGCATGCCCACCTCCACAGGCGGCGCGAACGGAACCTCTGCCGGCGTGCTCTTGGTGAATTTTACGAGCGACAATTCGTTTGGATTGGCTCAATCAGGCGCCGCATATACTGGAACCACCACCGCTTCTATTACCATGGGCCATGACCAGTTTTCGTTGCTGGACGCGGCTATTGGCGAGATCCAAGACAACAGTATCTATACGGTAGAGTTGTGGGAAGATAACGGGACCCCGAGTAATTTAGCGGATGATACCTTGCTCGCCAGTTATTCCAGTAGAATTGGGAAAAGGCCATACCTCAATAGCGAATTGAGCGCCGCCTCCTTTCCCACGATTACAACAACTGCGGCTGAGATTTCGGCCTTTGCTACCGCAGGGGGAAACCTGACAGTCAGATGGACCCTTCCTGCAGGGCTTGCGTCTCGTGAAGTTTCGTTCTTTCGGAATGGGGCATGCAGTCAAATGGGGCCTTGTGCATCTAATGATGATATAGACGCCAATGTGATGGCAACGGCCACCAGCACCCTGTTGACCATCGGCGCTCCGACGTTTACCGTTCAGGGTAGCGGCATTAACTTATTCGCCTCTGATGTATTTGGTCGAGAACTGGAAGTGGACTTTCATGGGAACTAAGCCACTTCAGATATAAGGGAGTCTGTTGAGGCGGGCGTTTAAACGCCCGCCTCAGTGGTAAAATACTCACCTATTCTGAGAATAGCGAAGCGGAACGTGCCCATAGCCGAGATGGTATACTAACGGCACGCCAAAGGCAAATCGCATTAGCTATCCTTATGTGAGATTATGGTAATAATTCGAGTGCCCGTGTTAGACGTGCACCAATGCGAATGGTTCCGAAGTCTCTACGATCTGTTGTCAGCACTCTGAAAACACGTCGCCTTTCAGCAACAGCCGCGACTATTCCATCGACGAGACCCATCTGCAGTTCCGAAAATTTCATGTCGAGTTGAAATGCGCGAACGATATCGGAAGGAATAGGCGGCTCATAGTCGTAGCGTGTCTTGGGGTCAAAGACCTCTGCAATAAGCCTCTGCATAGCGAAACGATTGTCCCGAAGAAAATAATCTACCTCAGCGAGAACCAGCCCGGGAATAATAATGAGGCTTGCCGAGGTTAAGACCTCTTCGTACTCTGGAAAGCTCGCTTTTCCGTCGAACGTTCGGGCAAGGGCGCGAAGGAGTCCCCCTGTATCTGCCACGATAGGAGGGGTCAATCCTCCATATCCTTAAACAGCAAAGACTCATCACCGAGTTTGTTGTCTGTAGACTCAAAAAGTCGGGTCGACGGAGGACGACGTCCCGTATAGTACCGCGAAGCCACAACCCGCAGGCCCTTGCGAATGAGTTCAGCCGCAGAGTGGCCATCGGATCGAGCTTTCTTAAGGGCGCGAACGTCCTCTTCTCCTAGTCGCACTGTCGTTGAAATTAAACTTGCCATACATTCACCATACACGATTGACACAAAAAATGCAAGCCGTTATCATGCCAAGATATGGTTTAGAGAGACTTAATGATTCGTTTTGCACATATCGAATACCTCTATTTTCTGGCGCTGCTTCCGGCGGCCATTATAGTGTACTGGCTCACAGCGTACGCGCGAAACAAAGCGATGTCACGATTTGCGGAGTTAAATATCCTCGACAGGCTTTCGCAATCGAAAAGCAAGGTGGCGCGCCCCGTCAAGCTCGTTGTGTTCTTGCTTGCGCTGGCGTTCTTGATCGTCGGACTTGCCAATCCCCAGATTGGAACAAGGATGAAGGAGGTGAAGCAGGAAGGGGTTGATCTTTTTATCGCTCTGGATGTTTCTCTCAGCATGAAGGCGGAGGATATTAAGCCCAACCGATTGGAGAAGGCGAAACTTGAAATCAGGAATCTCATTGATCGGCTCGGGGGTGATCGGATCGGGTTGATTGTGTTTGCGGGTGAGGCCTACACGCAATTTCCACTCACGACGGACTATTCTGCCGCAAACCTGTTTATTGACGCCGTGGAGACGGATATGGTGCCGACACCCGGCACCTCTTTGCGTTCGGCCATCAAACAAGCGTTGGAATCGTTTGATTTCAAAACACCTTCGACAAAGGTGGTTGTTCTCATTACCGATGGTGAAAATACGGAAGGGGACGCGCTCACAGCTACCAAAGAGGCCGCAGAGAAAGGGGTTATCATTTACACGATTGGTATGGGATCACAGGCGGGAGTTCCGATACCGATTTACGATACAACCGGACAGCACGATTTTAAGCGGGACGCGAACGGCAATGTGGTTGTGACCCGGCTTGATGAACTTTCCCTGGAGAAGATTGCGACGACGGGGCATGGGGTATACTATCGTGCGACCAACGCGGTAGATGAGCTTGGTGAGGTTTACAAGAAGATCAATGGATTGCAGAAACATCAGTTTGGCGTGAAGCAAATTACCGATTTTGAGGACCGGTTCCAGTTTTTCATCGGGTTCGGAATTTTATTGTTATTGCTTGAGTTGTTCATTTCGGAAAACAAGGTTTTGTGGCTCGCAAAGTGGAATCCGACACAGAAGAGAGACCCCTTCAAGTAGATTTCTGACGAGGCAATGCGCCTATTTCCAACAAGCGATGCAATCTGATAGGATGGGGGCTCTGTGCAGGAGCCTGTTTGTAGGAGAAAAAATGGATAGTATGTTTTCGACCGATCACAGTATGTTTTATACCGATCAAAATCAATCTCCCATTCGAGGATTGCGCTCGCAAGGAGAAAAAGGGTTTACGCTGATTGAAGTCATGGTGGTGGTTACCATTCTGGCGATTCTTGCTATTTTAGTTGTCCCTAAATTTGTGGGAAGAACTGATGACGCGCGAATCGTAGCCACAAAGGTTCAAATAAGAAATATCGAAGAGGGGCTGCATCTTTATAAATTGGATAACGGAGTTTATCCAACGACCGATCAGGGACTGGACGCGCTTGTCGCGCAACCAACCATTGGTGAAATTCCAGGCCACTGGCGCGAGGGAGGATATCTTGCAAAGATCCCCTCGGACCAATGGTCCCATAAATATGTTTATTTGTCTCCGGGAAGTCACGGCGATTTTGACCTTTCTTCTTATGGCGCCGATGGAGAAGCAGGCGGCGAGGGGAAAAATGCCGATATCGCAAACTGGAACCTTGAATAGGACGGCACCGGCCACCAGCGGGATTACAGCCCTCGTTGGAACTGTGAAAACAATAAAAATATCTAACACGGGTTTTACCCTTTTAGAACTTATTGTTGTCATAATGATTATGGGGATGATTGCGTCTTTAGTTATTCCCCGCATCAGCTCGTTTCATGCAGGAGAAATGAAACGGACGTCACGACGATTGGCAAGCTTGATACAACAACTCACACAAGACTCCGCCTTAACGAAAGAACATTATCGGCTCTATTTTAATCTTGATTCAAGCGAATATTGGACTGTTTTAGTGGAGGAAAGCGTTCGGGAAAGCGATCATGTTATTTTGCTTTTTGAGAAACCGATAGGAAAACCAAGCCACCTGCCGGAGGGGATCCTGTTTGAGGATATTATGACGGCACAAAAGGGGATGGTAACCGAGGGAGAGGTTTTTTCGGAATTCTACCCTATCGGGATTGAATCGATGACAATTCATCTCAAGGAGGGTGAATCGCATTTCACGCTGGTTGCGAATCCCTTAACAGGCCGTGTTAAGACGTTTGACCATTATTTGGAGGAGACAAATCCGATATGAAAGGATTTACCCTGATTGAAATTATGATCTCTTTGGCCATTTTGGGAATCTCTTTTGTTGTTCTCTTAGGCCTGAAAAATAGGGATATCGTTATTTCGTCTGAAGCAAATCACATTGTTGTGGCCACATTACTGGCCCGCGAAAGAATGGCATTCTTCTCTCTAGATACGGATAAGGAGGTTGGGGAGCGGCAAGGAACCTTTGAAGAACCCTATCAAGAGTACAAATGGGCGATCGCAATAAATGAAACCCCTTTTCCCAAAATTTACGAGTGGTCTGTGGATGTTCTCTGGAATGAGCAAAATCGAGAGGAAAAGGTAATGGTAACAACCTACATCAACAGCGACAAACCATGATAAAACAGCAGTCACATCAGGGTGTGGCAGGCAACGCCTCTACAAAGAACGGTTTCACCTTAATCGAGATCCTGGTCTCATTTTCTATTGTCACGATTGTGATGGGCCTCCTTTATGGGACATTTCGCTCAACGATCAAAACAGCAGAGAAGATTGACCAAGACGCCGATGCCCATCGGATAGCCAGAATCGTGTTTTATCAACTCACGAAAGATTTAAGTATGTTCAACCAAAGTCAAGGAACGGGGTCTTCGTCCACAGGGTCGGCAACCCCATTCGGCGCGCTTCGTCTTATTGGAGAAAATCGATCCCGATTTATCGATGGGTCCAATTATTCAGACGATACCATCGCCTTCGTGTCCCTCTCTGCCCCGCCGGTTTTGCAAGGGTTTTCTGAACTGGATCGGGCAGAGATTCACTATTCCCTTTCAGAAGAATCTTTGATCCGAGAAGTGAAATTGCGTAATAAACCGATTAAAAACGAGGTTGGAGAATCGGTGCTTGGATTAAATTTTCGTTACTTCGATGGTAAAAAGCGGGAGTGGGCTGATGAATGGGATCCTAGCTTAACAAACGAAATGCCGTTGGCGATGGAAGTGACACTTATTGTAAAGGCCCCGTTCAAGGAGAAAACGTTTAAAACAACAGTTGGAATTCCGTTGGCAGGTTCATTGTAAAAAGAGATACCCACCTAACCTCCCCTTATAAAGGGGAGGCATCCCCTCCTTAATAAGGAGGGGTAGGGGGAGATGAAACAGATGCAAACCAATACAACACAGAATAAATGGCTTTTAAGGCTGGGGTACCTCTTCTTTGGAGCGATAGCCTTTCTTATTTTTTTCTATGCGACCTTTCCATTTTATTTGGCGCAAAAAAAAATGGTTCTGGCGTTTGAAACCGAAACCGGTTGTCAGGTCGATCCAAAAGATCAGACGGTACTGATCCCGCTTCGCCTCCGATGGCACAACGTCAAGGTTCTTTGTCCGAGTGTCGCTCTCGTGACGCTAGAGTCGATCAATGCCGATCTAGCCTTACTCCCAATCTTGCTGAAAAGAACGGGAGAGATTGATTTTAAAATTAAAATTGCCGAACAGGGAGGAGAGATATCAGGAACGATCATTATCGATCCTACGCCTGCGGGAATTGCTTTTTCTATAAAAAAGCAAGGCATAGGTGTTCATTTTAACCATCGGGGTTTTTCTGGGATTCTCGACATAAAAGGCGGCGGGAGTTGGGTAGGGTATGATCCCTCACAGGGCGCTGGTGGTTTCGACTTCAACCTGAAAGAGGCCCATATCAAGAATCAGGCAATGCCCTGGCCGATGAACGACATTTTTTTTGCTAATATACATGGAAAGGTTGCTTATGAAAATGGGGTCCTTTTGATGGGGGATTTTTCCGCAGATGGGGAGAACGCGACGTTAACGACCAATAGCGGCAGTCTGATTCTCCATGAGCCTTTTTCAGAAAGCTTTGTCTCCATTACTTTAAAGGTTTCTCCGAAGGGGCAACTCAAACAGGTGGCAGCGCTTCTGATTCCGGGTTACTCGGCCGTAGAACCACTTACATTAGCGATTACGGGCGCGTTGACATCTCCAAAGGTTTTACTAAACGGGAGACGGCTTCCGACATCTTAATAAACTATTGATGAGGGGGGCTTTGCTTGCCCCTGTAAAGGAATTTTCATGAAAAAAATAACATTAGGTCTGGATATCGGACAGTACGCGATTAAAGGCGCCCGCATCCAAGGCGGGTTGATGGGACGACGACCCACCTCGTTCTTCGAGAAGAGGATGACAAGAGGTCAGGCCAGCGACTCCTTCCACCCATTCTCGGAGATGCAACGAAATATGTTGCAGGAATTGGTTTCTGAAGGGAAGATTCAGCCTTCTGATTCCATTGCGGTCGCACTCCCCGGGCATCTTGTTTCGACAAAAGAAATTACACTTCCTTTCACTGATAAAGACAAGATTAAAAAAACCCTTTATTTCGAGGCGGAGGGGCAACTTCTATTGGATATGGACGAGGTAATCCTCGACTATCAGACGCTTCTTTCAGTTCCCGGCGTAACGAAAGTTCTTGTTTTTGCGGCTTCCAAAACGATGATTAGAAAGTTTTTAGATGGTCTATTATCGGTCGGGATTGATCCCGCTATCGTCAGCGTGGATCAGGTCGCACTCTACCGCTACTGCTTATGGATGAACGCGAAAACAGCGTCAAAAGAAAAAGATCAGGAGCAGGTTGTTATTGATCTGGGGGCTACAAAAACGGTTCTCTGCGGCATGAGTGGAAAAACCTTGCGTTGGGCTCGGACGACGCCAATGGGCGTAGATATTTTTATAGAGTTCTTACAGGGAGAGTGCAATCTTACATGGCAGGAGGCGGAGGCGCTCTCCAATGAGCTTTCGCGGCCGGGGGAGTTACAAGGCAAGGCATTAGCGGTTTTTGTCAGAGGATTCTCCCTGTGGCTGAACGATATTGAAGTAAGCCTTAAGAAGACGGAACTTTCGCCATCTGTTGGCATACACCTTTGTGGCGGGGCGCGGGTTAGTTTAAGAGCGGCCATTTCCTCTGCGCTGCATCGAGATATTATTGTACAGAAGGGGCTTGGGGCTGTACACGAGGAGCAAGGCGTATCTTCGACCTGTTTTGCTCAAGCGGCGGGATTAGCCCTTCTCTCTCCTGACGCAGTCAACTTTCGCAGTCATGAGTTTGTCCATTCTAAAGAGATAATAACGGGGGGGTATCTTATTTCTACGGGGGTCAGTCTCCTTTTTCTGTTATCGCTTTTTGTCGTGAATATTTCTTTGCATGCACGAGACAAAGAAAAGAAATTTGATTTAAAAAAACAGGAGCTCACAACGGCATTTCAATCTTCTTTTCCGGAGACTCAAAATGTGGTGGATGAGATCAAGCAGTCTGAGGCAATGATTACGGATATTAAGAAGCGATCCGATCTTTTGGGGATTGGGACACAATCCCCTCTTCTGATTCTTAAAATGATTACTGATGCGATCCCAAATGATCTTACGATTTATGTTAACGAATTTACAGTGGAAGGGGGGAGGGTACAGTTAGAGGCCCAAACCACTTCGTTTGACTTTGTTGATAAAATAAAAAACGCCTTAATGAAAGTCGATTCGTTTGAGGATGTGACCGTGGGGGATGCCAGAGTCACTTCGGATCCTGCACGAATAGGCTTTCGGATGCAGGTCTCTGTAAAGCGTCTGAAAACGGCAAAACAACCCCTTTAATCCCCCTTTGTTAAGGGGGATTAAAGGGGTTGTTCCCCATTTTCCAAGGGGGAAGAAAGGACGGAATAATGCGTGAATTTCCCAGAATCAAGCGGCTTCCCCCTTATGTATTTAACATTGTCACCGCGATGAAGACAGATGCCCGTGCCTGCGGGGAAGATATTATTGATTTTGGCATGGGTAACCCCGATCAGCCGACCCCTACCCATATTGTTGATAAGGCTGTTGAGGCCTTAAAAATGAGTAAAAACCATCGTTACTCGGCCTCGCGCGGTCTTCCAAAATTACGGCGTGCGATTACCGATTGGTATTTTAGAAACTACGCGGTGGAAGTCGATCCTGATTCTGAAGCGATTGTTACTATCGGCTCTAAAGAAGGGATATCCCATCTGGCTCTCGCTGTGATTGGGCCGGGCGATGTGGTGTTGACCCCCTCCCCTACTTATCCGATTCATCCATACAGTGTTGTGATTGCCGGCGGCGAGATTCGATCGATCCCGCTTCTTCCGGGGCGTGATTTCTTTGAAGATATCGTCACCGCCACGAAACAGACATGGCCCCGGCCGAAGATGTTGATTATTAACTTTCCACATAATCCGACCACGGAGGTTGTCTCACTTGATTTTTTTAAAAAGGTGGTTGATTTCGCCAGGGAAAATGACCTGATGGTGGTACACGATCTGGCGTACGCCGATATTGTTTTCGATGGCTATAAGGCGCCGTCGTTTTTGCAAGCACCGGGTGCGAAGGACGTGGGGGTTGAGTTCTACACCCTTTCCAAAAGCTATAATATGCCCGGATGGCGGGTCGGTTTTTGTGTGGGCAATCGTGAGATGATTGGGGCATTAACCAAGATTAAAAGCTATCTTGACTATGGAATATTCCAGCCGGTTCAGATCGCATCTATTATTGCCTTAAATGGCCCGCAATCGTGTGTCGCGGAGGTGGTTGAACAATACAGGCAACGGCGCGACATTCTGGTAGATGGGCTTGCCCGCATTGGGTGGAAGGTGGAAAAGCCGCGGGCGACGATGTTTGTCTGGGCAAAAATTCCAGAGCCTTTTCTTAAAATGGGATCACTTGAGTTTTCTAAACTTCTCTTGACCGAGGCGAAGGTGGCGGTCTCGCCGGGAATAGGTTTTGGGGAGTATGGCGACGATCATGTCCGATTCGCATTGATTGAAAACGACCATCGGACACGACAGGCGATTGCCGGGATCAAGCAGGTGATCAATAGAGTATGATGAAAAACAACCCCCTGAATCCCCCTTTGTTAAGAGGGAATTTCTCTGGAACAATTCATGTCGGTCTAATTGGCTTTGGAACCGTGGGAACGGGGATGGCAACTGTTCTGATGGAACAGGAGAAGTTAATTGCCCGACGCCTTGGCGCAAACCTTGTACTCACCCAAATAGCCGACGTTGATATCAAACGGTCTCGCGGTATAAATATAAAAAAAATTAGTTTAACAACAAATCCTTACGAAATTATTCTTAATCCAAAGATTGATATTATTGTAGAATTGATTGGGGGGATTGAACCTGCCTGCAAATTTATTCTAGATGCGATTTCACATGGGAAACATATTGTTACGGCGAACAAGGCATTGCTGGCCACTCATGGAGAGAAGATATTTAAGGCCGCAGAAGAGGCTGGGGTTGAGATTTTATTTGAAGGCGCGGTGGGAGGGGGTATTCCCATTATTCGAGTGATGAAAGAGGGTTTATCCGCCGACAAAATAACGGCTATTTTTGGGATTGTAAACGGAACCAGCAACTATATTTTGACGAAAATGTCCGAAGAGGGAAGTGGTTTCTCCAAGGTTTTAAAAGAGGCCCAGTCGTTAGGTTATGCGGAGGCAGACCCCACGCTGGATGTTGGAGGAGGCGACTCGGCTCATAAACTGGCCATTCTCGCGCTGTTGGCTTTCGGGACGCCAATCCCCGTCAAAGATATCTTTACGGAAGGAATTGATAAAGTCGCACCGATGGATATCGCCTTTGCCGAAGCGTTCGGGTATAAAATGAAGCTTCTGGCCATTGCCAAACAAGTTAAAGGAAAACTTGAGGCGCGTGTCCATCCAACGATGATTCCGAAGGATGAGATTCTCGCAAAGGTGAACGGGGTTTTTAATGCGGTATGTGTTGTTGGAAAATCGGTCGGGGAGACCCTGTTTTACGGGCGTGGCGCAGGTTCCATCCCAACTGGAAGCGCCGTGGTGAGCGACCTGATCAGCATTGCGCGGAATATTCTCAACCAACAGGGTTATGGAAAACCCCATCGCGTCCCTGTTCCGCCTACAGGCATTATTTCTTCGGCGCGTCTCCCTCTTCCGATAAAGCCGATGGCAGAGATTGAAAGCCGCTATTATTTAAGATTTATGGTGGAAGATCGTCCGGGTGTTCTTTCAGCAATATCGGGTGTGTTGGGGAGACATCATATTAGTATTGCCTCCGTCATTCAGCAGGGGAGAAAGGAGGCGGGTGCGGTGCCGCTTGTGATGATGACCCATAAAGCGCGCGAAAAGGATATTCAAATGGCGTTAGAAAAAATCAATCAAAGCGATTCTGTTTACAAGCCGACCGTACTGATACGGGTTGAAGGGAAAGATATCGACCAATTCCTCCCCTTCAAGGGGAGGTTAGGTGGGGATGGGATATGAACTGGCCCGGAATCATTGAGGCTTATCGCGCGTTTTTGCCGGTAACAGAAAAGACCCCCGTGGTAACACTCTTTGAAGGGAATACGCCCCTTGTGCGAGCCTCGCGGCTTTGTGAGGCGTTATCCCTTCCAATTGATCTTTATTTAAAATACGAAGGAACGAATCCAACCGGATCGTTTAAAGATCGCGGGATGACCCTGGCCATCTCAAAGGCCAAGGAAGCGGGGGCACAGGCGGTTATCTGCGCCTCCACCGGCAATACGTCGGCGTCGGCGGCCGCTTTTAGCGCGCGAGCGGAACTTCCTGCTTATGTTTTAATCCCGGAAGGTAAAATCGCGGTGGGGAAATTGGCGCAAGCGATGATTCACGGCGCAACGGTTGTTCAAGTTACCGGCAACTTTGATGAGGCGTTGGTTTTGGTTAAAGAGATTGCGCAGAAATACCCCATTACACTGGTCAACTCGATTAACCCATATCGGCTGGAAGGGCAGAAAACGGCCGCATTTGAAATCTGCGATCAATTGGGACATGCCCCGGATTATCATTTTCTTCCGGTAGGCAACGCGGGCAATATCACGGCTTATTGGCGAGGCTATAAAGATTATCATAAACTGGAAAAGATATCGCTTCTGCCAAAGATGATGGGGTTTCAGGCGGCAGGCGCCGCCCCGATTGTATTGGGCCATAAGGTTGAAAAGCCGGATACGATTGCGACAGCGATCCGGATTGGCAACCCTGCATCATGGAAGGAGGCGATTACTGCGGCGCAAGAATCGCAAGGCAAGATACTGTCGGTTACGGATGAAGAGATAATCTACGCCTATCGAAAGATTGCCGCATTGGAAGGATTGTTTTGCGAACCGGCATCGGCCGCCTCTGTCGCGGGGGTCATAAAATTGTCCAAGACCGGCATTTTCGATGTAGGGGCGAGGTCACCCCGCCCCATGCGTATGGTCTGCACATTAACAGGACATGGATTGAAAGATGCCGATTTTGCCGTCGGAAAATGTAAACAGCCCGTGACGGTAAAGGCAAATATAAACGATGTTCTAAAAGTACTGGGTTTGTAGGGATCACTTGCACATAAAAAACAAATATCCTCTTGTCTGCACGCGCTCTCTTTTTAGCTGTCTTTTCGTACAGGAAACGCAGGGGGAGTGGAAACTAATAATCAATCTGCATCGCCTTCCGAACTTTTTGAAGGGTCTCCTGTGCGACGACTCGCGCCCTATAGGTTCCGTTCATTAAAATCGCGTTGATCTGTTTTTCATCCCCGGCAATCTTTGAACGTCTTTCTCGAATCGGGTTTAGAAACTGATTCAGCGCCTTAACCAATTTTTGTTTCACCTCCACGTCGCCGACCTTCCCTGCTTTGTATCGCGTTTTGAGTTCATCTACCTCTGCGCGGTCTGGATTAAAAAGATCGTGATAGATAAAGACCGGGTTCCCCTCGACGTGCCCCGGATCGGTCGGATGAATCCGGGTGGGATCGGTGTACATCCGCATCACCTTCTTTTCAACTGTTTTGGGATCGTCTGAAAGAGAGATGGCGTTATGCAACGTCTTGCTCATCTTGGCATGGCCATCTATTCCGGGAAGACGCGCAAACGCGCCGACCCATGCCACAGGCTCTACTAATACGTTTCCATAAAGCCAGTTAAACTCACGGACAATTTCAACCGTCTGCTCAATCATCGGAAGTTGATCTTTGCCAACAGGGACCAAAGCGGCCTCAAACACGGTAATATCGGCGGCCTGATGCACAGGGTAGGTCAGAAAACCCGCTGTTAGCTTGTCTTTTAGCCCCTTTTGTTTGATCTCGTCTTTGACCGTTGGGTTGCGTTGCAGCCGGGCAATGGTCACTAGATTCATGTAATAGATCGCAAGTTCCGCGATTTCAGGAATCAGCGACTGAACACAGATGGCGCATTTAGCAGGATCGATACCGACTGCGATATAATCGGCGACGATCTCCTGAATATTCTGCTTGAGAATTTCAGGATGCTCAAAATGATCGGTAAGCGCCTGAACATCGGCAATTAAGATGAAAGTTTCATACTGGTCTTGAAGCAGTACGCGGTTTTGCAACGACCCAACGTAATGGCCAAGATGAAGGAGACCGGTCGGGCGATCTCCTGTTAAGACTCTCTTTTTCATTGGGGGTCATTATGGGAGGGAATGGATAGGGTGTCAAGTATTGACCAAAACAGAGATAGGAGTTTAAGAAAGTTAAAAAGCCCTTTCAGATAGATCGCTGATGAGGCAATGCGCGTCTTGACAGAAATTATAGGGCGTGAGTATAATCCCCGAGGGTAAAGCAAGCTGAAATTTCAAGGAGAACAATGCGAGAAGCTGTATCAAAGTCGGGAACAAAGAAGAAAGATAAAAGTGACGACGTGCCCCGCGAGGGGCAAACAGGAGGTCAGGTGGTCGATCGGCGAGGGCTTCTTTTCGTAGTGTCGGCCCCCTCCGGAGCGGGGAAGACAACGCTTTGCAAAGATGTGACTCCCAAGGTCCCCAATTTGGCACACTCCGTTTCTTACACGACACGTTCCCCGCGAGACAGAGAGATAGAAGGCCGGGACTATTGCTTTATAGATACCGTTGCGTTTCGATTGATGATCGATAGAAATGAGTTTATTGAATGGGCGGAGGTCCATGGGAATCTCTACGGGACATCGCGAAATGGATTAATGCGATATGTGGAACAAGGCGTGGATGTCATACTCGATATCGACGCGCAAGGCGCGGCCACGCTCAAGAAAAGTAGCGAAGGGGTCTACATATACATTCTTCCCCCCTCCCTCGGGGCGCTAGGCCAGAGGCTGGTTGATCGGAATGCGGATCCCCAGGAGGAGATTGCAAGACGTCTTCAAAAATCACGAGAAGAGATATGGAACTATCGACAGTATGATTACGTTATCGTCAACGCGGAATTCAAAAAGGCGCTGAAAGAGCTCGAGGCGATTATTTTAGCGGAACGGGTGCGTATGAAACAGATTAATCACACCTGGATTGAAGAAACATTTATCAACCAATATACCAAGAACCCGCTACCGCCCCCCTCTTGTCCAAAAACGGAGGCAGGGGGAAAGGGGAGAGGAAACTAAAGACGAAAGGGGAAAATGGACATTATCTCGTTACCCATTCAGGGGGATTTTGTGAATACACATTCCCGATATCGATTGGTCGTTTTGGCCACACAGCGTGCCCGGCAACTGATGGAAGGGGATAAACCGACTCTCTTGACTCGGTATACCAAACCGACAACGATTGCGGTGGCCGAGATCTTAAGCGGCCAGCTAGAGATTCTTCATGGAAAGGACGCCCTGCAATATCAGCACGAGGCGAGGCGCGCTCGCGAAGAAAGGAAAAATCGATTCCTAACCCCGGAACGAGAAGAAGAATTAAGAAAGGAGATCAAGAAGGATTTAAGTGTTTACCTCTCAGATGCCGCTGGAAAAGAACAGACCCTCAAGGAAGATACGAAGTCAGAAGAAATAGTAAAATAACAAGGGGAAGGTATCTCGTAATGAACCCCATCCCCACCTTGCCTCCGCTTGAAGGGGCGGGATAACTACAATGAAGCCGTTATCGGGGAAAAGGGTTCTTTTAGGCGTTACGGGAAGTATTGCCGCCTATAAATCAATTCAGATTGTCAGGGACCTGACCTCTGCGGGATGCGAAGTCCAGGTGGTGCTCACGGACGCAGCCCATCATTTTGTTCCTGCGCTGGCATTACAAATCCTTTCCAAAAAAAAAGTTGTAAGCCTTCTGTTTGATCCCTCCTCCGATGCGATCCTGCATGTGACACTTGCAACAGGGTTTGATCTTATCTTAATCGCGCCGGTAACGGCAGACTTTTTAGCAAAGATGGCGGCAGGCCTCGCCAATGATTTGCTGAGCACGCTGCTTCTTGCTACGAAAATCCCGATCCTCCTTGCCCCCGCAATGGATTTGGGAATGTGGGATCATCCGGCGGTTCACAAGAATGTTGCGATCCTCAAGGATCGAGGCTGTTTGATTATTGATCCCGTTTTTGGGCCCTTGGCATCGGGTTTGGAGGGAATCGGACGAATGGCCGATGAGCAAAAGATTGTTGATGAGGCTTCTCGATTTCTTCTAAAAAATTCCCAGGGAACGTCTCGATCGCTTGCAAAAGAAGTCGTCTTAATCACTGCAGGGCCGACGCGTGAGGCAATAGACCCGGTACGGTTTATCTCCAATCGGTCTTCTGGGAAAATGGGTTATGCCCTTGCGGAGGAAGCGTACAAATTCGGAGCAAAAGTGATCTTAATCAGCGGCCCCGTCTCTCTCCCTGCGCCTTTTGGCGTAGAAACAATTTATGTGCAATCGGCGGAAGAAATGAAAAAGGAGGTGGAACAACATGTGAAACAGGTTACAGTTGTGGTCATGGCCGCCGCCGTGAGCGACTACACCCCTGTTTATCCAGTAAATCAAAAAGAGAAAAAACGGCCCCAATCGCTTCAAATAAAGCTAACAGACGATATTTTAAAAGGGCTTTCAAAATATAAAAAGGGGCGGATCTTCGTTGGTTTTGCAGCAGAGACGGCAGATCTTTTTGAGAATGCGTGGGCAAAGCTCAAAGAAAAAAAACTCGATCTCATTGTTGCCAATGACGTTTTACAAGAGGGGGCAGGGTTTGATACCGACACGAATATCGTTGATTTAATTGATGCAAAAGGCCGCAAAACATCTCTACCCAAGATGCCAAAAACCGATCTGGCGCGGCGTATTCTCGAAGAGGTTATTCTCATCAGGCAGGCAGTTTATGAAAAAGTCTGAGCAAGAGGCCCTCACTCAAGAGGTCGCTCGTGACTGATATTCTATTGATTGTAACGGTCGTTCTGCTGGCTGCCATGGCAGTTCTCCTGTTCATGCTTCTAAAGAAAGGATCGCAAGATAATACCACTACACTGGCCTCCCGTCTTGAAGCCTTCGAAAGGACACAGGAACGGACCGAGCGTGCCGTTCGAGAGGAAGTGACGCGGAACAGAGATGAGCAAGGGAGGGCGGCAAAAGAGCAACGACAGGAACTCAATGAAGCATTCAAGACATTGGGTGATTCTGCGGGACAACGTATTGAAACAATGTCATCCATGATTGCAAAACTTTCTGATTCAAACGAAAAAAAATTGGAGGCAATCAGGCTTACCGTGGAAGGCAAACTCCAAAGCATTCAAGCCGACAACGCCAAGCAGTTAGAGCAGATGCGGCAAACTGTCGACGAGAAACTGCAGGGGACGCTTGAAAAGCGTTTGGGCGAATCTTTCAAACAAGTCAGTGAACGGTTGGAGCAGGTACACAAAGGGCTCGGGGAGATGCAGACGCTTGCCACGGGCGTTGGCGACCTCAAGAAGGTCCTCACGAACGTGAAGACGCGCGGGACATGGGGCGAGGTACAGCTTGGGGCACTGTTAGAGCAGGCGCTCAATCCCGATCAGTTTGCCGCCAATGTCGCAACGAAGGGCACTCGCGAGCGTGTAGATTTTGCAGTCTTATTGCCGGGACAAGGCGCGGACCAAGATGAGATCCTCTGGCTCCCAATTGATGCTAAATTCCCGCTTGAAGATTATCAGCGTCTCATCGAGGCGCAAGAGAGCGGTGATATCGAAGTCGTGGATGCTGCTGGAAAACAGCTTGAGGCGTGTGTCAAAAAATCTGCACGGGAGATTTCCGAGAAATACTTAAATCCACCAAAGACAACAGACTTTAGTATCTTGTTTTTGCCGATAGAGGGTCTTTTTGCCGAAGTCATACGCAGGACAGGTTTAACCGAGGTTATTCAGCGAGAGTTCCGTGTTGTGATTGCGGGGCCAACGACGCTGTGGTCTATTTTAAACAGCCTCCAAATGGGTTTCCGGACGCTGGCCATTCAGAAGCGTTCGAGCGAGGTTTGGAATCTCCTTGCGGCGGTCAAGACAGAATGGACAAAATATGGGGAAGTGCTGGACGCCGTACAAAAGAAGCTCAATGAGGCATCGAACAAAATCGAGGATGTCAAGGTAAGGTCAAGGGCAATTGGCAATAAACTCAAAAACGTGGCAGATCTGCCAGCATCTGATGCAACGGCCTTGCTGCCACAAACTCTCCTGGATGATTAGGTTATGTCCCCGTCCCCGATTACGTTCCCCCATCTTGCCGTGCTCAAGGCATCTGCAGGTGCCGGCAAGACCCACACGCTAACCCAAAGAATCGTTGAATTTCTGCTCTCCGAAAATATTCCGAACAACAAGCTCCGCAATATCCTAGCCGTTACATTTTCAAACAATGCCGCAAAGGAGATGAAGGAACGGACACTTACGGAACTGAAAAAAAAATACTTTAATGATGATGAAAAGATAAAAGCCCGTGCCGAACAACAAATTAACGCGATTCTCGAAAACTACCAGGAGTTCCAAGTCAAGACCATCGATAGCTTTATGACGACGGTCTTTAAGTCCTCGGCAATCGATTTTGGATATCATCCTGATTTTGACATCTTGATGGACAATACCGCCTTGATGAAATACGCTTTTGATCTGTTTCTTCGCAATGTAAAGCCTTCGACATCCGAGGCCGCTGATCTCGAAGAGATCGTGGATTCCCTCACGGAATACAAGGACGCGAATGGGGCCTATCCTTGGAACCCTTCAACACCCCTTTTTGAAGAGACAAAGAAAATTGACACAAAGCTTTCTGCCATCGGAAAAGAAGCTGTAACAGAAGACTATCAACACGATAAAGAAAGGTGTGAACGACTGATTACCTTGTGCGTAGAAGATATCGAAAAAGAGATCAAACGATCCGGCTTAAAGAGAAGTAATAACTCTGCCTATAAAAATTTGCCGCGTCCGATCCGTTTCCAAAACCTTGTTGGGAAGGGATATAAGAACCCTCCCGTGAGCAAACCTTCAAAAGGCGAAGCAGATAAACAGGACGCCTACGACCGGATCATTATCTTATGGCAGGAATTTAAAAAACTATCTTGGGAACTCACAGTCATCCTCTGTCGCTCCCGCTGTGCCCCTTACATCAAAACCCTTCATGCCTTTACCCGGATTGTTGAGAGCACAAAAAAACAACAGGGCAAGATATTCATTGGGGATATCAATCGCGCCCTTGCAGCATATTTAGACAGCGAGATTGTCCCGGACATCTATTTTCGGATGGGGGATGTTATTTTCCATTTTCTCATTGATGAGTTTCAGGACACCTCGCCGATACAGTGGAAAAACCTTTTTCTCCTGATAGAAAACGCGCTGGCCCAAGGGGGAAGCCTCTTTGTCGTGGGGGATACCAAACAATCTATCTACAGCTTCCGAAACGCCGACTACACGATTATGAAGTCACTGGAGCATAGCAATCCCTTTCCGTCCGCTGGATATTCTGTGTCATCGCTTTCCACGAACCATCGAAGCGGGCCTAAAATTCTTGCATTTAACGAACATCTCTTCAAAAAAAACGTGGCCGAAAATGCAATGTACAAGGAGGCCGGGGGCAAAAGCGGTCTGATCGATTATATACAAAATCCGAAAGACCCTCATGACAAGGATGGCTACGTGGAAGTGTCCATTTTAGAAAAGGGGTGCGACCCCCGCGAGGAGTGCGACTCCCGCGAGGGGTGCGACCCCCGCGAGTCGGAGGATGAACCTCCCGAACGAGAAAAGATACAACGACTTATTCTGGAATTACGCACGCGCGGGTATGACTACAAAGATATTGCCATACTGACCCAGAGCAACGCCGATGCAGTGCGTGTCACCTCATGGCTCAACGAAAAGGAGTTCCCCTTTATTTCGTATAGCAGTCTCGATATCAGACAAAGAAAGATCATCGGGGAAATCATCGCGTTGATTCACTTTCTCGATTCGCCAACCGATGATTTCTCATTCGGAACATTTATTCTGGGTGACATATTCAGCAAGACCCTGCAGGGTGAGGATATCAGGGCGTTCTGCTTTGAACAAAGGAAAAACCCGCCGCTTTATAAAGCATTGCAAGAACAGTTTGGGGAACTTTGGGAGCGGTATTTTGAAGGTCTCTTC
>JACPZM010000030.1 GCA_016195485.1 Candidatus Troglogloeales bacterium
AAAAGATGGAAAGACGTTGGTCGGCGGGCACGAAGGAGTGGCGCTCGATTGCGAATTTTGCGGAGACTGTCTGGCCGTCTGTCCCGTTGGCGCGATTACGAGCCGCTTTTCAAAATATGCTTATAAACCCTGGCAGTTAAAGAAGACGCAAACCACCTGTACCTACTGCTCCGACGGCTGTGAAATGACGTTGGAAACAGAAGGGTCAAAGGCGCTGCGCGTCACATCACGGCTCTCGTATCTGAACAAGTTTGGATTGGAAGTGGAACCCGGAGATCAACATGGCGGCTTATGCGTTCGAGGCCGGTTCGGGTTTCAGTTTGTCAATAGTGAAAAGCGTCTCTCACGACCGCTGGCTAAAATTAACGGCAAGCAAGTCGAAGTGCCGTGGTTTAAGATGATTCCTCAGATTGCGAGGAAGCTAACCGAGATTAAGAATCAGTATGGCGGGAATGCCATTGCTGGACTGATTTCGGGACGCTGCACCAACGAAGATGTTTATCTGTTTCAGAAAATGATGCGAACTATTTTAGGCACCAATAACATTGATACGGCGGCTCGTTATGGTCATATCAACTCCGTTTTAGCAATGCAGTATGCGCTGGGCGTCGGAAGCTCAACGACATCCTACAAACAGATCACACTTTCCGACGTCATTCTTCTTGTGGGGTCGAATATTACAGAGACCAATCCTGTCGCATCGTTACGGATTAAAGAGGCTAAGAATAGATTTGGCGCCAAGGTGATTGTGGCCGACTTAATTGAGACGAATATGATGAAACTCTCAACGCACCCTCTTTTAGTTTCATTTGCATCGCAGGCCCTCCTTCTTCAAGGGATGATGAAGGCAATCATCGAAAACAAATGGGTCTATCAACCTTTTGTTGATCGATACCCAAAGGCTTATGAGGCGCTTTGCCAATCCATCCTGCCTCTTTCGCAAGAAGAGATCGCGCAAAAGAGCGGCGTTGCATGGGAGAAGATTTCAGAGGCCGCACAGCTTCTTGCGCAGTCCAGGGGGGGAACGCTGATCTGGGGAGAAGGGATTGTGTCAGAGCCGGGAGGGTGGGACAACCTGCTTGCACTGATTGACCTTGCGCTTTTGTGCGGCCTGCTTGAAAAATCGGGTGCGGGAATCCATCCCGTCTGTGAAGAAAATAACGAGCAAGGGGCAGTGGATATGGGCGGCGTTTGTGAGTTTCTCCCCGGCCAAGTTCCCTATGCCGACGGAAAAGAACGGTTCGAAGCAATATGGAATAAGCCCCTTCCAGACAGCGTTGGCCTATCCCTTCCTAAAATAATAGAAAAGGGATTGCGGGGGGAAATCAAGGCGCTTTATATTGTCGGAGAAAACCCATTAGAGACGCTGCCGGAATCGATGAGGGTGCGTGATGCGTTTGAGAAGATCGATCTGATTATCTGTCAGGATCCGTTTTTGACGCAGACGGGAAAGAGCGCCGATTTTGTTTTGCCTGCGACAACCTTTGCCGAGAAAGAAGGAACCTTCACGAATATGGAAGGTTCGATTCGGCGTGTGAGAAAGGCGCTGGACCCGATTGGGGAGGCGCGCACCGATTTTAAAATCTTTTCCGATCTTTTAAGACAAATGGGAGGCGACGTCTATCGCTCTCCGGAGGAGATTACACTAGAGATTGATACATGTGTGAAAGGGTATTATCGCGGTGAGCGGTTGCAGGGAAACCCCGCGCATCTTGGTCATTATCTAGGAAACGGCTTTGCGGAAGAAGTGTTGAAACGATATGCCAAAACAGGGCAGGCAGGAGGTGGGTCGGGCGCGGCAAGCAGCGCCCCTGCGATACAATTGGTGTTGGGGCAGTCGATCTATCATTCCGGAAAACTCTCCACGCAAGATGAGGGTTTAATGAAGATTTATAATAAACAGACATTGCGCATCAGTGAGGCCGACGCGGCTGCGCTTGAGCTTAAAGACAACGACTGGGTACGGGTTAAATCCGATCAGGGAAAAGTTGAACTCGCGATTACTATTTTGCCTTCTCTGACGAAGGGGATTGTCTGGTTTCCAGAACATTTTGCAACACTCAAAGACCTGATGAATGTGCAGGTCGATCCTAAAACCGATGTTCCTTATTTTAAGTCCGGGCATGTTTCCATTCAAAAAGTCCCTCTCTTTGATCTTTCAGTTGTTTCCCAATCCCCCTCCTCCTTCCTCCCCCCGCAGGTGAGGGAGGATAAAGATGAGGGAGATGGCGCACACAATCTCCCCTCTCCCCTGGAGGGAGAGGGCTAGGGTGAGGAGTGCAATATGACTATTCGAGCGCTTTTTAGTGCGATCTCTTTTGCAGAAATTGCCAAGGCGCTGAAATTGACCTTCCGGCATATGCGCGTAAAGGAAGTGACGCTTCAGTACCCTCGTGAGAAGCTGACCCTTCCTGATACGCACCGGGGCGCCTTGGGACTGCTTTGTTATGAGGACGGCGTCGAGCGGTGTGTGGGGTGCGATTTGTGCGAAGCGGCCTGCCCCTCACATTGCATTAAGGTGGTCAGCGGAGAGCGGCAGGAAAACGGGATGCTCCGTCGGATCGCCACGGAGTTCTATATCGATATGACCAAATGTGTCTTTTGCGGCTTCTGCGTGGAAGCCTGCCCGGTCAACGCCTTAGGGATGACCAAGCTGTATGAATATTCCACACCCAATAAACGGTCTTTGATTTTTGACAAACCGAAACTCTATGAGGTGGGCGAGAAGTACCATGGAGAGGCTAAGGCGTATCTTGTGGCCCATAATCAGGAAAAGGCCGACGAACAAGCAAGCAGATACCGCTATCGCTTCCCCTCTTTCACAAAGAGTAACGATGTTCCTGTGCTATAATCCCGCGTAGTTCGACCGTGGGAAGGGGAAGGGATTGCGAGAGTGGCGGAATGGCAGACGCGCCAGACTTAGGATCTGGTGGGTAACTCCGTGGGGGTTCAACTCCCCCCTCTCGCACAATTTGAAGGGGCTTGCGTCGCCCCCTCCACCGGAAAAGCCGGATGGAGCCTCCCCCTCAACGCTCCGCTTCAGGGGCTTGAGGCTAGCGCCTCACTCCTCTGCAATATCTTCTGTAAGGGAAGTGTTCCAGTAGAGGTAGTCGCGCCAACTTTCCGGTGTTTCTCGAAAGCCGATAGTCAGTGTTAAAACAGGGCTCCATGTCGGCTTCATCGGTTCTTTAACTAATTTCATCTTTGCTTCTTGAAGGGTGTGGCCGCTCTTTTTGCTATTACACCCGATACAGGCCGCCACAATATTGGTCCATGTGGTTTTTCCGCCCCGCGCAAGCGGCGTGACATGATCAAAGGTCAAATCCGCAGCTTTTAATTTTCGGCTGCAATATTGGCATTTGAATTTATCCCGCGCAAAAATATTCTGCCTTGAGAATTTGACAACCTGTCGGTGTGGTTTAATCTTAATGAGCAGTCTTAAGACTGAAGGAAGGCGAAAGGAGAACGAGATACTATGAATCTCCCGCTCGTATTCCTCGAGCACCTCGACCTTGCCTTGGCAAAGAAGGGTAATCGCCTTTTTCCAAGAAATAACCAAAAGCGGCTCGTATGTAGCATTTAGAAGTAAGGTTGGTTCCATAGCCTCTACCCTCATCATAACATAACTGTGGTGCCGAAGGGGGGATTTGAACCCCCACGGGTTGCCCCACACGCCCCTCAAACGTGCGTGTCTACCATTCCACCACTTCGGCAGAGGACAATGACCGATATTATAACGACCCTCTCCAACACTGTCAAAAGGAATTTTTCCCCTGTCATCTAAAAATTAACAGTGCACTTTTAATTTTAGATGACACGCACATTTTATTGCTTAGGAGCCGCGCCAAAATAACTTGCGACGTGAGAAATAGCATGATCCGTTTCGATCTTCGTGAACGTGCCAGTCTTCCGTTCTTTTAGCTCTACCAGGCCCTTTTCAAGATTTTTCTCGCCAATGACAATTTGATAAGGCGCACCCAGCAGATCGGCGTCATTGAATTTTACCCCCGGTCGCTCCGCGCGATCATCAAAAAGAACGTCAATCCCTCTTTCCATCAGCGCGGTATAAATCTGCTTTGCAGCCATCATTACGTCGTCGGATTTGTCTTGCACCGGAACAATATGAACGATGTATGGCGCGATTGAGATTGGCCAGATGATTCCCTTCTCATCGTGATTTTGCTCAATCGCCGCTGCAATAATTCGAGAGACACCAATCCCGTAGCAGCCCATTTCAAAAAATCGCTCTTCCCCCCTTTCATTTAAAAAGAGCGCTTTCATCTCCTTACTGTATTTGGTTCCGAGTAAAAAGACATGGCCCACCTCAATCCCTCGATCAATTTTAAGAGGCTCTCCACACCGGGGACAGGGATCCCCCATGCCTCTATGACCCACTTCCGTTTTCTCTATATTGGCGGCATACAAACAGGCGGTACAAGAGATAATCTCTTCTTCCCCTGTCTCTGTCAGGACCATAAATTCATCTGATTGCGAACCGCCAATTAAGCCATTATCGGCCTCTACCGCGCGAAACGTAAGACCCACACGGGAAAAAATCCTGTAATAGGCGTGTTGGACCCAGACAAAAATCGTGATCGTGCCGATCCAGAAGGCGGACAAGATCCTTCCCGTATTGTTGCCAGCGCCCGGTCTCCTCCCACAATTCCGAGGGCTGTAATGCCGGAAGCAGTAGCTCTTGCGCACCCGTTGTCGCCATCTCCTCGCGCACGATCTTTTCAATCTTCCGAAGAACGCGAAGGGCCAACGGAAGATAACAATAAATCCCGGCAGACAGTTTGCGAATGAAGCCGGCCCGCAACATCAGCTTATGGCTGATGACTTCGGCGTCGGCAGGGTCATCACGAAGGGTTGGAATGAGGGCGTGTGAGTAATACATATTAGTTTAAACCCAGCAATCTTTTGGCAATGACGGGAACCTCTTTGTTGAAAAACAACTTTATTTCTTTCCAGCTTGTCTCGAAAAATATTTCCGGTTCTGGATCGCTTTCGGCATCTTCAAAATAAATCATGGCCTTTAAAATATGATGGTAATTGTGAGCCACCGACGGATATTGTTCGGGAAGCCTTTTTATAATTTCCTCCAGCGGCTCAAGATTTTTCGCGCACCAGTATAAGTCAAAGAAAGCACGCTTCCTTCCCCGTTGCGAAACGGCCACGATTTTCATGACCGCGATATCAATTTTGTTGAGCACCCGAACAGAACCGTGCCAGAGAGGTTCTTGTTTAGGGACGAAAAACGGGTAAGCGGTAAAACTGACTTTGGCCCCAAACAATGAAACAAAAATGGTATTGTCTTTATTTAAAGAGATTTCTAAATCTTTACAAGACGCAATATGATCTAATAAATCTTCATTATCAAAACGAGGAAGTTGCGTAAAAAAATCCAAATCAACTGACCGACGATGTCCCGCTTGAAGCGCCAGCGCCGTACCGCCAGCCAGATACCAATCTGTGTTGATTAACCACGCTTGATCAGACAAAAAATCAAGCGCTTTTTTTGTGTTGTCTGGCAGAACATCAAAACATAATTTTAGTTTGTCAGGAGGGCTGTCCATAGATTCTTAGTGTCTGTTCTCAAACATCGGGATTTCTCAATAACTTTTTTTAACAGCGATTTATCATAAAAATTCCAGACCCACCGGACTTCATTGTCTCGGCCAAAATCAGCCACTCGTTCGATAATATATTGCGCGTTTTTATGAGGATCAATTTTTTTGGGGTCGACGTCCCAAAACAATGACTGTCTAAATTCCATATTATTTCACCCGCCCAACGACAGACGGGTCATCCCGCTTACAGCCGTGGCCTCCCCTCTTTCAGCACGGCGAGCCGCAACCAGGTTTTCAATCTCTTCTATCAGAACCGCCTCTAATTCCTCCTGTGGAACTTTTCTGATAATCTCGCCGCCGCGAAAGAGCAATCCGACCCCGCGGCCTCCCGCAATCCCGATATCAGCCTCTTTCCCTTCTCCGATTCCGTTGACCACACATCCCAAAACGGAGATATCAATCGGTTCGGTGATATGTGAAAATCGTGTCTCTAATCTGTTGGAAAGTCCAATGACATCAATTTCCAGTCGGCCGCAGGTCGGACAGGCAATCACATTGACGCCTCGGCGACGCAGATGCAGCGATTTTAATATCTCAAATCCTACACGCACCTCTTCAGTTGAATCGCCCGCGAGGGAAATTCGAATGGTATCGCCAATTCCCTCAGACAACAAAATACCCAACCCCACGGCCGATTTCACCGCTCCGGTCGCGACGGTTCCCGACTCGGTAATCCCAAGATGCAGGGGGTAATCTGACTTTTGAGAAAAAAGGCGATACGCCTCGACCGCCAAACCGACATGCGAGGCCTTTAGAGATATCTTGGTATCATAAAAATTCTGCTCTTCTAAAATCTCAATATGGCGCATGGCCGATTCGACCATTGCCTCTGCGGTGGGATAGCCATATTTTTCCAGTAGGTCCCGTTCCAGCGAGCCGGCATTGACGCCAACGCGAATTGGCACCCCCTGATCCTTTGCCATTTTGACAATCTTTGTAACCCGTTCCTTGGAACCGATATTACCCGGATTCAAGCGTAGTCCATCCACACCTGCTTTCAGCGCCGCCAACGCAAGATGGTAATCAAAATGGACATCGGCAATGAGTGGGATTGAGATTTGACTCCGGATTTTTGGAAGTGCGTCGGCTGCGGCCTGTCCTGGAACCGCCACACGAACGATCTCGCACCCGACCGCTTCAAGCCGCCGGATTTCTGCGACAGTCGCCTCGACATCGTGCGTATCGTTCATTGTCATTGACTGAACAACAATCGGCGCGTCCCCGCCGATTTTTACTGATCCCACTTGAATTTGTCGTGTCTTTCGACGTGTAATTTGCATAGAAAAACCGCAAGGGGAATGATACCCGTTTTATCCGATTCATTGCAAATCATTAAACAACGCGTTTGCCAGAGTTGCAAACTCGGCAAAGGTGAGCGTTTCTGCGCGTCGGTGAGGATCTATGCCCATTTCCTCGAAAGTTTTTAAAAGGATATCACGCGCGAAACCTTCATCCGTGAGGGTATTTAAAAGAAACTTTCTGCGATGAGAGAATGCGCAGCGAACGACCTTTTCAAAAAAAGGTTCATTGAGGAGTGGCGCTTTAGACGTAAGATGCGGGGTGACATGAATCACAGCGGAAGCGACTTTAGGACGGGGGCGAAAACAATTTGCAGAGACGGAAAAAGCAATTTTGACATCGGCAAATAGCTGAAAGAGGATCGAAAGCGCCCCGTATGTTTTAGATCCGGCCTGCGCGGCCAGACGCTCCGCCACCTCTTTCTGAAGCATCAGAACCATATTACTAATATGATCCCTTTCTTTTAAAAGACGGAAGAGGATTGGCGTTGATATGTTGTAGGGCAAGTTCGCGACTACTTTGAAAGGGCGACCGTCGCCTGCGGGGCGCCCGTCACCTGCGGGGCGATTGATCGTCTGATAGGGATAACGACAGGCGTCGCCTAAAGCAAGTTCAAAGTCAGAATAGGAAGAGAGTCTGTTTTTAAGCGGATCGGATAATTTTGTATCAACTTCAATTGCCAGAACCCGTGCCCCCTGTTTTAGCAAGGCTTCTGTTAATTCGCCAGTGCCGGGGCCGATCTCAACGATAAAATCGCCGGGGACAATTGCCGCGAGCGTAACGATTTTTCGGGTAATATTATGGTCAATTAGAAAATGTTGACCTAATGTTTTTTTGGGGCGCAAGACTCCCCTCCCCTTCAAGGGGAGGCAGGGTGGGGACGGGGTAAAGGATTGATCTGCTTTAGAATCCATACAGGAATGGAGCGAGCAACGGGATTTGAATCTTCGGGCGCCCAATGTTCTTCCCTATTTTACCGTAACCGTGTAAGTAATAGACCCGCCGTTCCCTCCGTTCAGCGTCCCGGGGATTGTCCACTTGAGTAGACCTTCTGCATCCGGGAATCCAACATCAAGGGAAGGAACGGGAGGGGTTGTTGGGTCAAAGAGTACATATTCAGAAAGCCGATCGTAAATGACAATCGTTGAGAGTATGTCGGTGCCGATATTTGTATAGGTAAGCGTGTATGTGATTGTCTCTCCGGGTTTTGCCGTTGTGGCTGACCCGGTTTTAACCAGACGAAGCGTTCCATTTGATACGGTGGTAACATTCGTTACGGACCGGCTATCAGTCAGCGACGAATTCACCAATGCCTGTGAGGCGGTGATAATGGTCGTATCCACCGTGCCAATAGGTTTGTTCGACGGGATCACCATCCTGGATATGAAATGCAACGTCTGATTGGCCGTAAGGTTTAAGTCCGCCGAGGTAAGAATTGACTCGCCCGAGTCAATTTGTCCGTTACCGTTTATATCGTTGTAGAATGTGGAGAGAAGTCCCTCGGTTGTCGTTGATGAGAGGGTTATCTGGCCCGCAGTCCCAGCGATAATGGTATGGGCAAACATCGCTACCCCGCCGGGCGCAGCCGTTTGACTTCCGTTGGGCGAAAATGAAAACGGTGGTACATCTCCAAAATTGTTATTGATAAGATCAACCCCCGGTGAGGCTGTAAGTGGAATAGTATCATCGGTCGTTGAGATATAGTTGATCGGATTGATCTCCCGCACAACAACCGATGTATCAGTGGTAGTTGCCACAAAAAGCGTGTAGGCGCCGGTCTGTGATGTTACGGTTTGATCATAGACGACTCCCCCTCCTGTGTCGGTTACCTTCACTGCCACCCCGTTGATCCCAGACTCGGACCCATCCTGTATCCCATTGTTCGGGACTCCCCCACCCGTTCCTGTATCCAAAAAGACGACGCCCGTAATCTTTGTCCCTGCGAAGTTCCCGAAATTCTGCCCTGTGATATTGGCGCCGTTCATCGTGATGGCAAGGATGGCGGGTGTTGTGGTTGCGTAACTCGTAGGAACCGTCTCCCGAATTTCGTATGATCCATTTGCAACACCCGTAAATGTGTAATTTCCAGTACTGTTTGTCGTCGTGGTGGCAATGGGACTACCGCCTGAAAATATCTCTACGGTGACAGAGATAATCCCCGTTTCGACGGCATCAAGCGCCCCATTTCTGTTTAGATCGGAAAAGACAATACCCGAGACGTCAAAGCCTGGGGGCACAATCACAGTGAGGGTGTCACTTGCGGCAGAGGTATTACCCCCCGCATTGCCGGTTGTCACACCCCCAACCGGAATTTCGTTTAAATAACTTCCTGCGATTGCGCTTCTGACATTCGCCGTTACGAGGCATACGCCGCTCGATGGGATTGTCCCTCCCGAAAGGGCTACGCTCGTCCCATTATTGGCTGCAGTAACCGTTCCACCAGTACAGGTGGTGGTCCCGTTGGGCGTAGCCGTGTTCACAAGATTGGCAGGATAGGTATCGGTAAACGCTGTTCCTGTCAGGTCAGTCGTATTGCTATTGCTTAAAGTAATGGTTAAAACAGAGCTGGTATTCGTGTTGATAGATGCAGGAGAAAACGATTTTGAAACGGTGGGTGGATTATTTACCGTCAGCGTAGCAGAGGCCGTATTGCCTGTTCCTCCATTAGTGGAGCTGACAGCCCCCGTTGTGTTCAAATAACTTCCCACTATGCTGCTTGTGACATTCACCGTTACCGTACAACTGTCACTCGGCGTGATACTGCCACCGGTAATCCCGATCGAATTTCCGCCTGCGACACCGCCGGTAATCGTCGCGTTGGCGCAGGTGGTTGCCGGGCTGGGCGAGCCGGTATTGACAAGCCCCGCCGGATAGGTATCTGAAACCGCCACACCGTTTAGGACGGTGTTGGGGTTGGGATTGGTAATGGTCAACGTTAACACCGACGTCCCGTTTGTACCGATCGCGCTCTGTATAAACGATTTGGCAACGCTCGGAGGGCCTACCACATTCAATGTAGCCACATTGCTTGTAGCCCCGGCGGCGCCGGTTTCATTAGTGGCCACGCCGCTTGTCTGGTTGTTATAACTGCTTGCCACACTGCTCGTTACCGCTACCGTGATGGTGCAACTGCCGCTTCCCGGGATATTCCCTGCGGTAACATTAAACGTTCCTCCCCCCGCCACGGCCGTGTGGGTGACACTGGCACAGGTCCCGCCCACCGTAAGCGGAGTAGCGTTCACCAGATTGGCAGGATAGGTATCGGTAAAGTTCATTCCACTGCGCGATGCAGGGTCTGTATTGGTAATAGTAAACGTAATGGTTGATGTTGCATTGGGTTGGATAGGAGTGGGAGAAAACGCCTTGGAGATCGATGGCCTGACAACTACCGTGATCGTTGCCGATGCCGCTACTGTGTTATTGCCGGCGTTTGTGGTCGTCAGTCCATTGATGGGGATCGTATTGTTATAGGTTCCCAGCGTGGCGGAGGTGACGTTGACCGTCACGGTACAGTTTCCCCCCGCCGGAATCGTTCCCCCCGAAAGCGATACGTTCGCCCCATTATTGGCGGCGACGATCCCGCCCCCGCAACTGGTGGCCCCCGATGCACTAGCCGTATTAACCATGTTCGTTGGATAGGTGTCGGTAAAGGAGGCCCCAGTCACTGCAAACGTGTTTGAATTGGATAGCGTGATCGTTAAGATCGATGCTTGATTTTGGCCGATGGTGGTGATGGAGAACCCCTTCGTAATCGTGGGCTTGTTGGAGACAGTAACCGCTTGCGTGCCATCGGCAAGCCCTGTCGCCCCGTCAGGCGGAGAGGCGTCCGAAGCGGTCATTGTCGGCGTGCCGGTAACGGTATCCTTATAGGTAAAGCTCACCAAGTCTTGCCCAGAGGGGATAGAAAGCGGTGAAGCAGGTGTGAAGGTAACGGTTCCCACGGATGTCGATGTCATGTAAACGTTTAATCCACCTAATCCTGCGGCCACTCCATTGCCAAAAGAATCTTGAAGCTGGATGGTAATATCAGCGGTTGCAACATTGGGGCTGGTCGATTCAGGGGCGCTGATAAAAACCAGTTTAGAGGCAGGGGCGGTATTGACTGTAACCTCTTGTGTGGTATCGGCAAGCCCCGTCGCCCCGTTTGGCGGCGATGCGTCAGATACGGTAATAATTGGCACGCCTGCTTTAGTGTCGGTATAGGTGAAGTTAATCGAGCTTTGTCCATTGGCGATGGTTGGCGAGGCAGACGGGGTAAAGGTAATCGTTCCAACTGATGTTGTTGTTAGAAAAACCGCTTGGCCCCCAACCCCAGCATTCACAGGGTTATTAAATTGGTCTTGTAGTTGCACGGTCGTTGTTGCGGTCGCAATCCCTGCGGTGGTCGTCTGCGGTGCTGTGGTTACCACAAGTTTGGTGGCAGCGGCTGCGTTAATCGTAACGGATTGGCTGGCATCGGCAAGACCGTTTGCCCCATCGGCTGGAGAGGCATCCGATGCTGTGAGTGTAAATGACCCAGACTTTGTATCGGTATAGGTGAAATTAACAGAACTGCTTCCTGCAGAAATTGTCAATGACGCCGATGGGGTGAAAGTAACACTTCCGGTTGAGGTGGTTGTTAAGAAAACGGGCTGTCCACCAGTCCCGGCATTCACCGGACCGCCGCTGCTATTTTGCAACTGTACCGTAATTGTCCCGGTGGCAACCCCCGCAGTCGCCGTCATGGGGGAGGTTGTGAAGGCAAGTTTTGATGGCGCGGTCGGGCTGATAACGATATCTTTTAAATTCGCGATGTTCTGGCCGGCTGGGATGGTCAGCACGGCGTTATTACCTGCGGCGTCGCGTAGTGTTCCCGCGGACAAGGTCAAGGGAGAGTTTGCATTGAGGTCGGCTGAACTCTGTCCGGTCAATACCGTGTATGTCCCGGAGGCGACTGTTGCAGGCCCAAATGGCGCGATTGCTACAACTGCAGTGGTATCCAGCGTTACCTGCAGATTCCCGCCCACAAGGGTGGCCGGTTCCGAGAGATTAACCGTTATATTGACGGTGGCCCCCGGCCCATAAGTCCCATTGACAGTAGTGGATGTAACCGATGTAATGGTTGGCGCGGTCGTATCCACAACGATGGCCTTGTTTGCCCCAAGCGATCCGGCAGTGCCCGGTTCGGGAAGGGTTAAAATTGCAGCCAGCCCGCCGACGGTAGCGTTAATCATTCCGCCATTTAGCGCCAATGTTGTTGTTCCAGAGAGATAATCAAGGTCAAGGCTGTTCTGACCCGCCGCGATCGTGTAGTTAAAAGTCAATACGGTACCTGGACTCCCGCTACTGTAGTTGACAATCGCGTTTGAGCCTGTATCCAGCGTCAACTGGGGCGTCCCCGTCACCGTAACTGACTTACTGAACGTCATTTGAATCGAAATGATACCACCTGCTTTATACGATCCATTCCCAGTCGACGAGGTTACGTCGGTCACCGCCGCGCGAGTCGGATCAATTCCAATAACATTATTGTCGGCCAGTGACCCAATGTTTCCCGCTCCCGGTGTAGGGAGTGTCAGGTCCGCCGTATTTCCGGCCAAGTCTTTAATGGTTCCGCCATTTAATACCAGTGAGCTTGTAGCAACGTAATCAAGGGCTGATGTAATGGTATTTCCTGCCACCACGGTATAGTTAAAGGTTAAAGTCGCAGTCCCGCTCCCAGAGGTGTAATCCACCGCAGTACCGGTGCCCTTGTTATTCAACGTCAAGGTTGGCGTCCAGGTGACATTCACCGCTTCATCAAATGTTATTCGAATCGGGATGAGCGCGTTTAATCCATACGTTGCGTCTGGGACAGTGGAATCCACATTCAGAACCGATGGAGTAAGCGTATCGTACGTCCGCTGAAACTGCGGGGCGGCCAAATTTCCGTTCCCCACGGCGTCAACCGAGACATTCGCCGCGATATTCGCTGTGACAAGGCCATTGGCCTCCGGCGCCAGCGTAAAGCTATAGCTTGCGCCCGATCCGGAAAAATCGCTTTGAGACCCGTTCCCAATGGTAATGTCCGATGCTGTAAATCCAGTGACCGACTCGCTAAATGTAACCGTTACCACAAAGCTGGCCAGGTTCGTTGGATCAGTCGTGGTGGAAGTCATTGTGATCGTCGGGGCAGATTTATCGATTGTAAAGAACTGTCCGGTGATAAAATTACCGTTTCCCAAACCCGTTCCACCTAACTTATTTCCGGCCAAGTCGAGTATCGTGTCGTTGTCTATTACGTCTAATCGGATAGTTCCGGAGCCTCCTGTTCCGGTATTCACAGTAACGGTGCGGGTTGTCCCGCTCCCAGTCACACCCGTCACAGAGGTGCCTGATATTCCGGTGGTGATGCTGAAATCGGCCGAATCCACACCCGTTACAGCCTCGCTGAATGTGACGGTGAAGGTAACGCTGGTCGCGTTTGTCGGGTTGGTTGCCCCGGCTAATCGTATGATTGAACTGACTGTTGGGGCTAGCGTGTCATAAGTGCGCTGAAATTGCGGGGTGGCCAAGTTCCCCTTAAAATCTATATCAAAGGCCGATCCGGATGGGATATCTGCCGTAACCAGTCCGTTTACGCCCGGTGTCAGGTCAAAGGTGTAATCTGCGCCAGACCCGGCAAAGTTACTCACCGTTCCGTTAGAGGTGACAATATCCCCTGCTGTAAATCCTGTTACTGTCTTGGTGAATGTAACGGTGACCGGGATTGGGGAAACGTTTGTAGGGTTCGCTGTCGTGGAACTCATCGTGACCGACGGGGATAGTTTATCAATGGTATAAATCTGTCCCGTAAAGGTGCCACTCAATGTATTCCCGACTAAATCTTTAATCGTACCGTCATTAATTACGTTCAAGCCAATTGTTCCATCGCCGGAACCGGTATTGACCGTCACCGTATAGATTGCTCCACTGCCAGACACGGTGGTGATTGATGTTCCGGCGACCCCCGTGGTGGTCAGAGAAAAGTCCGTTGTGTCAACGCCCGTTACAGACTCGCTAAAGGTCGCCGTAAAATCCACGGTGGCCGTACCGGTTGGGTCAAGCCCCGCGCGATTCACAGATAAGACCGTTGGCGCTGTTTTATCAATGGTGAACGTCTCCCCCGATGTGAAGTTCTGAACCCCCGTGCCGCCCAGTGGGTTCCCACCTGACACAATCGTGTCGTTGTCGGTGATGTCCAGACGGATTGTCCCAGAGCCTGATCCGGTGTTCACCGGTACCGTATAAGTCGTTCCACTGCCCGTCACGGTGCCGACCGATGCCCCGGAAACCCCCGAAGTCGTTAGGACAAAATCAGTTGCATCAACGCCCGTTACGGAATCATTGAATGTTACGGTAAAATTGACGCTGGCGGCGTTTGTGGGGTCTACGGAAGATTTCACAATGGAAAGGACAGTAGGAGAGGCAATAAGCTTCACTTGGCCGGCCGTAGTCGTATCTATCGCGTAAACCCGTCCCGCAGGCATTGTGCCAAAGGAGACCGTGTTGTTCGTAAGCGTTCCCGTATAGGTAAAGAGGGTGTATGTACCAGCGACAAATCCGGCCGTGGGCACATTTAGGGTACCGTCTAGTGTTAGATTTCCGGTCACCTGCGCCTGATCAGAAGATGCGCCAAGATCGAAATTAAGATTAGAAGTAGCAGAAAGGACAAGCGCCCCGGTCTTTAACGTGCCGGCCCCGCCAACACCCGGAGTGAGCGTTCCGCCGTTATTAACCGTGGCTGTTCCGGTAATACTGGTTGTATTAGCCCCTCCAAACGAACCGCCAGAGTTGACGGTGACCGAACCTGTCCCTGTGGCAGAGCCGGTCGAATTTGTCACAAGCAGTGTCCCGCTGTTCACGGTGGTTCCCCCTGAATAGGTATTGGCCACGCCGAGGGTCAGCGTTCCGGTACCCCCTGCTGTTAGCCCGCCTGTTCCTGAAATCACCCCGTTGGCTGTCAGGTTGCCGGCTCCCCCAGTAGATAAAAGAAAGCCGCCATTTGCAACGGTTCCCGTTAAGGTCAATGTGCCAGCAACGGAGTTGATTGTGCTGGCAGAGGCCATCGTAATCGCGCCGGCAAAGCTGTTGTTCCCGCTATCGTTATTAATGGCCCCAAGCCCTAAATAGCCTGTCCCGTTGATCGTCAGCGCCTCGGCCGTGCTGTACGT
Source organism: Candidatus Troglogloeales bacterium (assembly GCA_016195485.1). GTDB lineage: Bacteria > Nitrospirota > Nitrospiria > SBBL01 > SBBA01 > JACPZM01. The sequence goes on from JACPZM010000030.1 coordinate 15,101, forward strand.
AATCCCTCCCCGGAAGGCAAGCGTTGCGCCTGCGGCAACCGTGGTAGCCCCTCCTGTCGTACCCAGGGCGTTGTTGGACGCGGCAACAATCGTGCCTGCGTTAATGGTGGTTGCCGACGTATAGGTATTTGCCCCGGACAGGACAAGTGTTCCTAGCCCGGACTTGGTAATAATTCCTGAACTGCTTATTATTCCAGAAATGAGCAGGTCGTCTGAAGCAGTACCGTTATTGACTGTGAACGGCCGGTTTGTTGAGCCCAGCGAGACATTTGCGCTGATAGTTGAGCTAACGGATGAAGGATTAGTCGTTATCCCATTGGTGCTATTACCGCCCATGGTGTATGTCCCAGGGCCGGTGAGTGTTCCCCCCGTCATCGTTAAAGCGCCAATTGTATCGGTGAAATTATTCATATTCAGAATGCCGGGGGAATTAATAGTCACCCGCTTCGTGGGGATTTGGTTTCTGCGCAATAATATGACCGTAGCGTTGTTAACGACCAACTCGCCATTGAATGCGTTCTTTCCAGTGGTTCCAGTACCCATGAAAAGTTGCACAGTTCCGGCATTTACAGTAAATTTACCTTTATTTGTGTTATTCACTGTGCCTGAAAATGTCAACGTTCCTGTCCCCGCTTTGGTCAGTGTCTTAGACCCCGATGTTCCGGTGATGAGGCCAGAGACAATCAGTGTGGCACCAGAATTCACTGTCCATGTCTGGGCGGCCGAGAGAGTGATCCCTACGCCAATAGTGATTGTTCCTGAAGTTGAAGAAACAGAAATCCCAGCCGCATTACTGATCGTCAGGCTATTCCCGGTAACTGTGTAAGTTCCCCCTTGGAAAGTGAGTGCTTTAAAGCTCGTTCCACTGCCAAAGTCGTTGTTTGTAGGAGATGACCCGGTGATACCCGAAGGAAATACTAGATCATCGCCGGCAACTGGAGCTACGCCGCCCACCCAGTTGGTCGCAGTGGCCCAATTGGCGTTTCCTGCAGTAACAGACCATGTCTTGGTTGCCGCTGTGGCATAAGAAGGGAGCAACATAAGTGCCAGTAACGTTCCAAAAAGGACACACTCCCCTCGCAACCACCTCATCGGCCCACCTCCTGACGAATCTCCGCGTGCTGGTTTTCTTCGTCCGTCTCCCAGTTTGTGGGATTGTCATGAATGTATTGACGACTACGGTTCATATCTTTCTCATTAGATAATCTGTTCGTGATAATTTCGTTGCCACAATGGCCGTCCTTGACGTTCCAAAAGCCGATTTACCCCGATTGCGGAAATTGATTTGAATGCCCGCATTATTTTCCCCAACGTAGGGGCGCTGCTTGCTGCGCCCTTATTGTCTATATTCCTATGGCCTATGCCGCTATCCCTATATTTGGATTTCCAACAGGGCGCAGCAAGCAGCGCCCCTACAATTATAATTCCGTGAAAATGGTTGGGCATGACGACAAATAGATCCAATTCAATATTAAGAAATCTGTTTTTTAATTCAAGCCACGCATTTTTAATGATGATTCCCGCATCGTTCAATCACATGGCGCCGTCCACCACGTCCCCAAAAAAACATTCCCTGTTTTGCGTACATATTGTTACAAAATACGCGCCAGGTTGGGAATAATCATACCCCTTCAACCGAATAGAATGTCGATGATGAATGTCGGGATTATATTTCATTTCATTTCTTGTCTTTACGCGCACCGCCCCTTCCTTGTCTATTATTCATTATCCTCAACTTGAATCTCCGCGCGTCGGTTCTTTGCGTAGGCCGATTTGGTTTTGGCAGGATCGAGTGGTCGATCCTCTCCATAAGATACAACCCCCATCTGATTTTTAACGCCAGCCTGTTTTAGCGCCTTCCAAACCTCTATCGCACGCCTCATGCCGAGGGCACGATTATACTTCTTCGAACCCAACCGATCGGTATGTCCCTCTATCACAACAATCAAATCAGGATTTTGTTTCAGGAACTTTGCATACTCATCCAGATAACGCTTGCCACTTTGTGTTAAACGCGACTGGTTGGACTTAAATGTCATTTCAGTCAACAAGGATGCCACAACCGGTCGAATCGGTTTGGTCAATACCTCGGGAGACACGGCCACAGGCGTCGTCACCCCCTCCAAAGCAGGACGATACGATATTACGGTTTGCGGCATTGGAACTGGAACCAGTACAGGCGCCTTTTCCGCCACAAGTTTATAAGAAACAGTGGCCGTCGAGGGAGGGATCAAGATGGGAACCGCCCTTGCGAGGGGTATTAAAATAGCCACGGGCTTCTTTTCTTGCTCCCCTTGTACAACGATTTTCTCCCCCTTCAAGGTCATTGGGCCTCCTTTCAGGAAATCAATAATCGATTCATCAAATTTGTAACGGAGACGAATAAATAGTCCATGAACAAACGCGTGATCGTTCGTAACGTTATCCTCGTTAAAGTCGTTGACTTGATAACCGATGGAGAACCATAGATTTCTCTCTAATCGATATCCCCCTTCCACGCCATAACCCCATAATCTGGATTGAGAACGATCTTGCCAGAAATGACGCCCCTCCAAACCCAGATCAATTTTCGGGGTCAAATCATACGTAACGCGGCTCTCAACCATCTGGGTCATCGAATGAAAATCTCCCGCATCCTGCACGACCCGATTGGCGTATTTTAAAAAGAGTGCGGTTCTTGGGGCAACCGCGATATTACTCTCAATCGATTCAACATAGACCCTGGCAATACTCGCCCCGTTTGACTCGTACTTGAACTGGGACTTCGTTAAAAGATTGACCCTGTCCGTCCATACAGGCCGATAGGCCGCTCCAATGACAAAATCAGAAGACAGCTTGTCTTCCTGTCCGCCTTTGTTATCCTCATTAAAAAGAGTTTCACGGGTAAGAAGCGAAAGGTTGGGAGTGAAACGGTAGGCCACGGCGACCGCGCCCAGATGCGAGATTAAAGCCGCTGTCTTACGGATTTCAACACGTGCGGTTCCCTTTAAATCGGGTCGTGCAAGATGTTCTAATCCAATAGAAAACGCCGTAGCATCTTTGTCTGCAGGCGTAACGACGTCTGCTGGGGCCTCAAGCGTTTTTGTCTGTTCCAGTGTGGTTGATAGTGAGACCCCTTTTTGAATGGTGTAACGATTGCGTAATCCGATCGCGGCTTGATCTTCCCTTCCCGAAATCGCTTGCGAAATTCGATACTCGGAAAAGGCCGTCGTGTCCCGCATTGCGGAGGAATCAATGCCGACAGTAGTTAATATGCGGCGTCCGTCCTCGGAAATGCCGCCCCGGCCGGTGTCCACACCTGCTGGCGTTATCCCACCAGAAATCCACTGCTCCTTGCTATAGAGTTTTGTTGTCTGATTCAGCTGAAAATCATTTCCCAATGTAATAATGTTTGCGTCTTTATTCAATGCCTCTTCGTACTCGACCGATGTGGTCAGTCTTGGAATGCCGGGGAGAGGAGTAATGATCTTCGCTCGGATCGTATCTGTGGTAACATCAAAAGGACTAGGAGACCCCGCCCCTACAGGAGTTTGATCTTCAATATGTTTTAGTCCGATCTCGCCACGCGCTGCGCCCAACCCCTGCTCAATCTTAAAATCAGCGGTCATCCGCTCGGTTCCAGCGAGGTTATCTTTAGAAGAAATCGCCTCTGCCCCTAAAATCGTTCCTTCTCGAATCATGAAATGGGCCAACAACCCCTGTTCAATCTTTCCCCCCGCGATATTTGCTGACGGATTAATAAATTGAGGATCCGTCTTCAACCAATAGGCATTGGCATCAATTGTCTTATTCGGCTTTATCGAGAGGGAGACCTTATAACCTTCGCCATTCGCTTTTGCTCCTCCCACAATAGAGTCCGCATCGGCCACCTCCAGCGAGGCAATCAGACCCTCGGCAAGTTGCGCGCGCAAATCGACTCCGTAGAGTGTGAACCGATTGTCAGGTTCGTCCGACTGCACGAAGGTGCCCCCCACCTGCAATGGCTTAGATAGTTTAAGTTTTCCATTAACTCCAAAAGTATCAAACGCAATCCCTGTGCCCGTCGTCTCGTAAGTGACCTTGATAAAAATTGGATTAAAATTCCCATCGAAACTGGGAATGGGCGATTTAAAGAGAATCCGTCCAGTGAGGGTCTCCAGGGTGTAGTCCACAAAACGGCTCATCTGCTCTGTGTGAATAATAATCCCGGGCCGCTCTCGATCCACGGTAATGATTTCTACAATATCGGAATTCTCAACGATTGGAAATTGGGTGAGCTGATAGAAGCCTGATGTTCCGTTTCCGGGAATCCTATCCACAACCCGGCTTTGTTCGGAACGGTTATGAAAAGCCGTTGCGGCCGCAGTCTCGTCTTCATAATGATATTTTAATCCGTTAAACGACCGTTGATAGGCGAGCAGTTCGTTGTCTGTAAAATCTGGAGAGAAGTCGCCAAACAACAAATATGACTTCCCCTGCTCCAACTTCAGATAGAGCTTGCCTGTTGATTGGGCATCAAACTTCTTTTCAGAGGAATCGCCATAAATAGGATAAAATTCTGTCGGTTTAATATCCCGAAAAAGGGGATCCTGTTTATTCTTGTCGGAGTCGTAGGAAAGGGTGAGGAGGGTTGATCCTAAAACCTTCCCCTTAAGATATATTGCCCCCCTGCCCTCTTCGGTTACTGTTTCTTTAAACAAATCGTCAGGATCGGCAGGTTTAATGTTCCCTTTGAAATTGCGCAGGTTTATTTTGCCGTCCAGAATGCCCACAGCCACCATCTCCCGAAGCGCAGGCAGAAAGGAGACTTTAACCTCGCCAACCGTCTTAGACGATGCGTCCCCTATCTGCGCCGTGATCATCGCATCCTCTACCTTTTCAGATGCAGTCAGTGTCAGTGTTGCCGATCCGTCAGAAACGGCAATCTGATGCCCTGGGATTGCAGGGTCTAAATCTTCTCCCGACAACTTTCCCTTGGTTGTTTTTACTGTCAAAAACGTACGTGTTAAAACCGGCAATCCGGCGTCATCAAAAATGCGGATCGTAATGGTCGATTTGGAGACCCCGTCCGCTGGAAGTTCTTTGGGCTCGGCGGTCATCTTCAACACCGCCATATTCCCCGGGACGGAAAGGGTAAGCGTCCGGG
>JACPZM010000031.1 GCA_016195485.1 Candidatus Troglogloeales bacterium
GGTCAACGGAATCTACACCGTGACTCCCAGCAAGACCGGATTCACCTTTAGCCCGGTGAGTCGGACCTTCACGATTAACGGGGCCAACATAACGGGAATGAATTTTACCGCGACGGCCACGACGGCCTTTCCTGCGTCAACGACCCGTAGAGCGTCTAGCGGCAATACGGGGCAAAACAGCGGGACTGAGATTTCCGTCACGGCCCCGGCAGGAACGGCGGCCGGCGACCTGGTCAGCTTGATTATCGTCTCAAACGACGACGCTTCGGGTCATACGGATCACAACGGCGCAACGGCCTTTACACAAGACCTGGCGCCGAGCCTGTATGGGACGGGCGGGGGATATATCTCGGTTTGGTCTCGCCGCATCCAAGCGGGCGACCCGGGCGTCTATCGCTTTACGCTGAACTTCAGCTCAAGCCGATGGACGATCATCGCCGTGACATGGCAAAACCCGAACAGCTCTAAAGTCTACGATGTAACGCCGGTCTTTCACAGCTACAAGACTGTGGGGAGTTGCAGCGCCGATACGATCACGACGACGACAAACAATGCGATCCATGTCGCTTTTGCGTCGATCGACGGCGCTTTGAACACCTTTAGCTCCACTCCGATAGATTATACGGTTGAACAGAACGTCGACGGTCAGCGTTCGGTATACACGGATAAGGTGATCGCTCCTCCCGGCGCCACCGGCGCGCCCTCGTTTGAGCTTGCGACACAGCAATTTTGCGGGACGGTTTCGTTTGCGATCGCCAATAATAATTAAACGGGGCCGGACAAAGGAAGGTGACAGGGAGAGTAACGATGTAACTTTCTGAAAAGGTTGGTGGTCCCAACGGGGTTCGAACCCGTGTTTTCGGCGTGAGAGGCCAACGTCCTAGGCCACTAGACGATGGGACCAATCCATTCAGCATAAGGAAAATGAAAACGGGATTGCGGGCTACCCAACTATTACTTCATAAGTCAACCGGTTTTCCGCAGAAAATTTCCAGCCGTATCGCCACTCAAATACAATTTGATGTTTCCCCGCCGCGATAGGAAGAAATTCAAAATAGCGCATCCCGATATCGCTCACCCGAATATTCCGCGTCCGATCGTAATCATCATTCAATAGCCGTAACAACGCGGTATCAAAGTCCGCCGCCCATCGGCTTCCCCGCGTCCGATCCTCCCAAATGCGAATCTTAAACGGCTCCCCTACGCGCACATGAACAGCTCTGACAAGCTTCTCTTCCATTTTCGTATATACTACCAAGTCGACCAAAGGGACTTTAAACAAATCTGTATGGGATGTCAACTACACGCTTCTTCGTCTGTCCCGGCAAAATCAATATGTCAGTGTATTGCAAAAACAAAATGTCAGCAGTGTTTTTTAAGCCGCGTCTTGTCATTGTCCCATCCATCACCTTCTCTGCCACCACTAATCTCTTTTCGTCTTTCATCGTCAGCAATATCATCCTTTCCCTCCTGTTCTTCTTAAACCACACAGGAGTTATATCACTGACATTTTGTTTATGCCATCACAGAGGCAATGCGCGAACTTGAATCCCAATACCGTTTGTTGTATCATCTCCTTCGGCCATCCTTGGTTGTTGTGGTTTCACCCATTGGGTGGATATTGTACTCGCCTAAAACCCAATAGCCAATGGAGCTTTTTAACTTTCTTAAATTCCTATCGCTGTTTTAGGGCGCCACAAGAGGCAAGATCATTTATGGCGAAAAATATCATTCTGCTTTCTGACGGGACCGGCAATTCCAATATCAAAGACCGTGGCACCAATGTTTTTAAGCTGTATGAAGCTATCGATTTGAATTGTTCTTCCCCTAAGCAAGTGGCATTCTACGACGATGGGGTTGGAACTGAGAAATTTAAACCGATACAAATAGTGGGATCTGCTTTTGGTTTTGGATTGGCGCATAACGTAAAGGCACTCTACAAGCATCTGGCGCAGATTTACACCCCACGTGACAAGATTTTTATGTTCGGTTTTAGTCGAGGGGCATTTACTGTGAGGACGCTCGCTGGTTTTATTTCCAAAGAAGGGATACTCAACATCAATCAGTATGCGAACGATGTAACACTTGACTCGGCTGTCTCCTATCTTTATGAAAACTATCGATTTCAAAACACTGCTTTTCTGGAAAAAGTTCTAAAAAAATTGCCCCTTCCTCGAAAAAAGATCCAAACACCTATTACTTATACCAATGAAGAATTAGAATTAGAAAAAAATGACAATAGATTGATCGAATTCATTGGGGTATGGGATACCGTAGATGCGGTTGGACTACCGTTTGATGAAGCCACCCTCTTTTGGAATAAGTTCATTTTCCGATTCAAATTCTCCAACCGCATTTTGCATTCAAGAGTTAAGAAAGCCTGTCATGCCCTTGCTATTGACGAAGAACGTAGTAGTTTTCATCCGCTTCTGTGGGAAAACGATTCGCGCATTGAGCAAGTCTGGTTCCCCGGTGTACATTCAAACGTGGGGGGCGGTTACCCGCAACAAGGGCTCTCTTTAGTGGCGCTGGATTGGATGATGGAAAAAGCCGCCACTGCGGGCTTGAAATTCATCCCAACGTACAGGCAATTCGTGAGGGATCAAGAATATGCCTTCGACAAACTGTACGATTCCCGTTCCGGATTAGGGATGTATTATCGATATAAGCCGCGCAATATCGCAGAAATATGCTCTGCAAATAAGATTACAACGCCTAAAATCCACATGAGTGCTTTTCAGCGCATCGCTGCAGGGATTTTCGGCTATGCGCCAGGAAATTTCCCAACAAACTTTGAGATGGTAGACAACAGTGGCACACATGCTAGTGCCACGCAAATATCACAGATACTCAATCAGAGGCTTGTTGTCGCAAAGATTATACCTCCGACGAATAATACCTCACCCCTGTTGGCTAAAATGAAATGGCATATCTGTTTCCGAAAGACAATATATTATCTTTTCCTACTTTATTCCTTGTGGATCCTACGCCTGCTCATAAAAGATTACATCAATCATGGTGCGGGCTTTTTGTCCGCCATTAAAAAATTGATTACTTTCGACAGCCAGCCAGAAATGCTGGTCTCTTTATTTTTCAGAAGGCCTTTACTTCTGATATTGGGTATCTTCATTGTCTATTTTGGACTACATGGGCGCAAAAAAATGTCGATCTTTTTTTCCGAATTCTGGTCTCCATTACGATCTAAAATAAAGGCATGGGTGCCATGAAACAAATTAATATCGAATGGTTTAATGCAAGAATTCTGTGCTTTGCCACACTGCTCTTATTGAACGGATGCGCCATAAACCATCCTGTCGCTATCCCAAAACCGGACAAGCATGCCCACCAGACATGCCAACAAACATTCGCGTTTAACCGCTCCAGTGAAGGAAAGGTTTTCAATCTCGTGTTTGAAGGGGGCGGGGCCAAAGGAGCCGTATTCGTGGGCGCTCTGCAGGAGATGGAAGCCCGTGGCATCAAAGGCCGCCGCTTCGTCGGTACATCCGCAGGGGCCATCACTGCAACCCTTCTTGCGGCAGGGTACACAGCCGACGAAATGCTATCTGCAGTCAACGAAAAAACCGCAGAAAACAAACCTCGTTTTTCTACCTTCATGGATATCCCCGGCGCATTCGAACGAGACGACATCATCCATAGCGCAACCTACGATATTTTCAATTCAGTTGATTTGCCGTTTATTCCGAGCTGGGCCGAGAAGAAGATGGATACAGAGATTATCAAAGCGCTTATGAAGTCTGATCGATACAGGGTTCTCTTCTCGTTCGTCGAGCGAGGTGGGCTTTACGAAGGGAATGCATTCATTCAATGGTTGCGTGAAAAGCTCAATACGAACTGCAGAAATCTGGCAGATGTTACGCTGCAGGAGTTTTATAAAAAGACAGGCAACGACTTGACTGTTGTGGCATCCGACACAACGGCGCGCCAAAAACTTGTTTTAAATCGGCTGACCGCGCCGGACTGTCCCGTGATCTGGGCGGTCAGAATGTCCATGAGCATACCGTTTGTCTGGCAGGAGGTTAGATGGGATGAAAAATGGGGCAGATACCGGGACGAAGAGATAACCGGACATGCTGTTGTGGATGGTGGAATTCTATCCAATTTTCCATTGAACCTTGTTGCTGGAACGGATGACGAAATTATCTCAGTGATGGGAGGAACCCGCGACGACCAGACGCCAAACTTTGGCCTGCTCATAGACGAAACCCTTCCTGTTGCGGGAATTTCTTCGCACGTTAACCCATCGGAAAAAGAAACGCTTCTTGATAAAGCACGGAATTTGAAAACGATCCAGAGGATTATGCGGCTTGTGGATACCATGTCAGATGCCAACGATCTGTTCGTCATGGGCGCCCATCAGAACGAAATATGTCGTCTTCCTGCAAAGGGGTATGGCACCACTGAATTCAACATGAGCGACGAGCGGGTCGCCCTGCTGGTTACGGCAGGGAGAGAGGCCGCTAAAACATGTCTGAACAAATTGGGACAACAATGAAGCCAGATTCCGCGGTGTCAGGCGACGTTGCAATTTACCCAAAATCCTATTGCGGATTCTGGGATGAAGCGACGCGTCAGAATGAACCAGCCCGGGAATAGAATTATTCTCCGGCGCCTTTCTTGACTGTTGTTTTCGCAAAGGTGGTGCGGGCGATACGAGTAGCATAAATTGTTATCGCAATGGTTGAGAGCAGTAAGAGCGCATAAAATGCCCATTCCATAGGCGTTTTTGATATTCTTACAGAACCGATTTTGGCAATATCGCCGACTATGGATCCAATATAAACATAGATTGACATGATCGGAAGCATTCCGAAAAAGGAGGCCAATATATATTCTTTGAGTGGGATAGGGGTCATTCCAAAGGCGTAGTTCATGAGGGCACAAGGGAATATCGTGGAGAGTCTAATCAGAAGAACGATCTTCCATCCGTCACGCGCGACGGAAGCGGTTGCCGCCTCAAATCGGGAAGACTGATGTATTTTTTGTGCAACCCAATCTCGCGCAAAACTCCTTCCTATCAAGAAGGAAGTGGCTGCGCTCGTGAGAGCGCCTGTCAAGCCATAGACAATGCCCCAAGGCACCCCAAATAGTAGTCCCGCACCCATAGCAAGAAGAACAACTGGGACGAAGAGTAGGGTCGCGAAGGTATAAAAAACAATAAACACCCACGGCCCCATCTCTTCGACCTGATAGAAGAGGGCTTCTATCACGGCCTGTCTGTCAAAGACAAACAGTGAGAGAATCAGCGCAGCTGCGATTCCGATGAACAACATCTTTTTGCGTCTCATCATTCCTTAAATTTTTTCTGTTTTTGAAAATGGGCGGAGAGAGAGGGATTTGAACCCCCGATGGAGTTTCCCCCATATCTGCTTTCGAGGCAGACGCCTTCAGCCGAACTCGGCCATCTCTCCGCAAAATCAAATAACTACCCCGTCAGGCTTCGCATCTGGCAAAAACACACCAGATATAAAACATTGTCCCTTCGGGACATGACCTGCCACCCCTTCATAATGAAGGGGAATAATTCCCCTCTTGTAGAGGGGTGCCCGCAGGGCGGGGTGTTAATGTGTTACAAATTCCTTTTCTCCGCGCGCCTACCGGCAAAAAATTCTTTAAGAAGATCTTTGGATTCTTCCTCCATGACCCCACCCATCACGACAATCGCATGTCGCACCTTTCGTTCTTCGATGATATTCCAGACCGATCCGCACGCCCCCGCCTTTGGGTCAAACGCGCCAAAGACCAGTCTCGTAACCCTCGCCTCTAATATAGCCCCCGCGCACATTGCGCATGGCTCTAACGTTACATAAAGCGTTCCTCCCAGCCGCCATCGCGATAGCTTTTTGGCCGCCTTCCGAATGGCCAAAAGTTCCGCGTGCGCCGTCGGATCGTTGCGACATTCACGGAGGTTGTAGGAGACAAACCGATCCGCTCCACACACCAAAACAGCGCCAACAGGCGCCTCGCCCCGCCTGCCTCCCCGCTCTGCGGCCTTCAAGGCAAGCTGCATCTCTTCAAAGTCGGTAGTAGCGGGAAAGCTTATACCACCCCTACCCCTCCTTAACAAAGGAGGGGATTCCTCCTCTATATAAGGGGAGGCGAGGCGGAGTGGAATGTTGTTATACACCGCCAATGAGATGTTCCGCAATCTGTACCGCATTGAGTGCCGCGCCTTTTCGGAGATTGTCTCCGACAACCCACAGATGCAGTCCGTTTAACACAGAACGATCTTCCCGAATCCGACCCAGATAGACATCGTCTTGCCCTGCTACGCCTAAGGGCGTCGGATAAATGCCGCGAGAAGGATCATCCAATACGACAACGCCCGGCATCATCGAAAGAATCGCCCGGGCCTCGTTGGGTGTTAATTTTTTTTGGAGCTCGATATTCACTGACTCGCTATGGGAACGAAACACCGGAACTCGAATGGTTGTTGCGGTAATCGCAAGGGCAGGAAGATTGAGAATTTTCCGTGTCTCTTCCATGATCTTGGTCTCTTCTTCTGTAAAGCCTGTGAAAGAATCAGCATCCCAGTTTACAATACAGTTAAAGGCAATCTGCTCCTTGTACACGTTTCGTTTTACGTCCTGAAACGAAAGTATCGCTCGTGTTTGATCCATGAGTTCATCCATTGCGCCAATGCCTGTTCCAGAGACCGACTGGAACGTCGTGACAATGACTCGCCGCAGAACCGCCGCGTCATGAAGCGGTTTGAGCGCCATGACCAACGGCGCCGCCGAACAGTTTGGATTTGCGATAATCCCATGATGAGTTGCGATCTGGTTTCCGTTTACCTCCGGGACAATCAGCGGCACCTTCGTGTCCATTCGGAACGCGCTTGAATTATCAATGACAACAGCCCCTGCTGAAACGGCATGGGGGGAAATTTTCTTGCTTAATGCCGAATCGGTCGCGCCCAAAACAATATCAATGCCAGCGAAAACGTTTTCAGTAAGTTCCGAAACGACAATTTCTTCATCACAAAAGGAAACCGTTGTTCCGGCAGAACGCTCGGAGGCGAATAGAGAAAGTTTTGAAATCGGAAATTTCCGTTCCTCCAGGATAGAGACCATTTCCTGACCGACAACGCCGGTGGCCCCCATAACCGCAACATGATAGGAGTGTTTTTTTAACATAAAATCTTTTCCAGAATAAGCCTTCCCATCTCTTTTGTGCCGATCTTCCTTGTCCCCTCGGAATAGATATCGGCGGTGCGATAGCCCTCGTTTAATACGGAAAGCACGGCGTCCTCAATGACACCGGCTTCCTTTTCTAAGCCAAAACTCATTTGAAGCATCATCGCCGCCGACAGAATCGTTGCGATGGGATTGGCCAAATCTTTGCCCGCAATATCCGGCGCGCTTCCGTGAATCGGTTCGTACATGCCGCGCCGCTTTCCGCCGCTTTCCCCAACAGAGGCGGAGGGGAGCATTCCAATCGATCCTGTCAACATCGCCGCCTCATCGGACAAAATATCCCCAAACAGATTTGTCGTGACAATCACATCAAACTGCTTTGGGTTGCGAATAAGCTGCATCGCACAGTTATCGACATATAAATGAGAGAGGGCAACATCAGGATATTCTTTATGAACTTTGATAACTACTTTTCGCCACAGGGCGCTTGACTCCAGCACATTTGCCTTATCAACAGATGTCACATGTAAGCGACGCCCCCTCGCTAATTCAAATGCCACCTTCGCGATCCGAACAATTTCCGGCGTGGTATAGACCTCGGTGTTAATTCCCTTTTCTCCTGTTCCATCCTTGGCTATTCCGCGCGGCTGACCAAAATAGATGCCGCCGGTGAGTTCTCGAATCACTAAAATATCAACCCCATCCACAACTTCGCGTTTAAGCGTAGAGGCATCTGCCAATATGGAATAACACTTGGCAGGACGAAGATTGGCGTACAGACCCAATTGCTCGCGAAGGGAGAGCAAGGCGCGTTCGGGACGAAGCGCATAATCAATAGTATCCCACTTGGGTCCGCCAACAGCCCCTAATAAAACAGCATCGGCATCTTGTGCCGATTTCAATGTATCGTCGGGAAGCGGAACGCCAAACTGGTCCGTCGCCGCGCCGCCAACCTGTTTTTCCTCAAAGTTAAATTGATGGTGAAAGCGCTTACCGACGGCTTCTAGCACTGCAACCGCCTCTGCTACAATTTCAGGCCCAATCCCATCCCCGGGCAATACCGCAATCTTCATTTTTGCCTGCCTATGTTCGTGTAGGAAGATTTATTGAGGGCATTGATGTACGCCTTTGCGGAGGCAATCATAATGTCCGTATCGGCGCCGTGGCCAAAGAATGTCTTGTCTTCTTCTTGCAGTCGCACCGTAACCTCTCCTAGTGCATCTGTTCCGCCTGTAATGGCCTTGACCGAATAGCTTAAAAGCTTGCCCTGTGTCTTTGTGATGGTTCTTAAAGTTCGATAGACCGCATCCACGGGGCCATCCCCACTTCCTGTATCTTTATAAAGGGTCCCCTCTATTTCCAACTCAATGATTGCTGTCGGCTGCTTTTCCGTGCCACTTTCCACATAAAGGGATTTTAACGCATAAAGATCGGGAATCTGATAAATCTTCTCTAATACAATCGCCTCTAAATCTTCTTCAAAAATCTCTTTCTTCTGATCGGCAATTTTTTTAAACCGCTCAAACGTCGCGTCGATTTCTTCCTCTTTGAGGGAATATCCCATCTCTGTCAGTTTTGCTAAAAACGCGTGCCGACCAGAATGTTTGCCGAGAACCATTTTATGCTCGGTGAGGCCAACCGACGCAGGCGTCATAATTTCATACGTCTGCTTTTCTTTGAGCAATCCATCTTGATGAATGCCCGATTCGTGCGCAAATGCGTTGCTTCCCACAATCGCCTTATTGGGTTGAACCACAAAGCCGGTTATTCCGCTGACCAACCGGCTGGCCTTAGTAATCTCTTCCGCGTGAATATTCGTATCGGCATTAAAAAAATCCTTACGAACACGGAGCGCCATCACAATCTCTTCCATTGAGGTGTTCCCAGCCCGTTCCCCAATTCCATTCACAGTGCATTCCACTTGACCTGCGCCTGCAGAGATAGCCGCCAAAGAATTTGCCACTGCCAATCCCAAGTCGTTATGACAATGCACCGATATTGTTGCGCGGTCAATATTCGGAACCTTATTGCGTATTAATCGAATCAGACGGGCGAATTCGTCTGGGATGGTATAACCGACCGTGTCGGGGATGTTGATTGTCGTCGCACCCGCATCAATCACGACTTCAATGACACGGCAGAGAAAGTCATGATCGCTTCGTGTCGCATCCTCCGGCGAAAACTCAACATCAGAGGTTTTACGGCGCGCATGACGGACCGCCGCAACTGCCGAGGCCAGCACCTCTTCGCGGTTCATACGCAGCTTATGCTTCATATGAATCTCGGAGGTGGCTAGGAATGTGTGAATTCGTCCTCGTTCTGCAAAGCGAACGGCTTCCCATGCCGCGTCAATATCCTGCTCTCTTGCCCGCGCAAGTCCGGCAATCACCGGCCCTTTTATCTCCTGCGCGATCAACTGGACCCCTTTAAAATCGTCTTTAGAGGCAAACGGAAATCCCGCCTCGATAATATCGACATTTAATCGCTCCAACATCCTCGCGACTGTGAGCTTCTCCGATTTATTCATTGATGCGCCGGGGCATTGCTCTCCATCTCGCAGCGTTGTATCAAATATTTTTACAATTTTCGGCATATCCAGGCCCAAAATTCAAGCCTGATTCTAACGCGACGCCAGCCTTAAAATCAAGGATTCGGATTGCCCCTAATTCCGCAATCGCGGAATTAGGGATTGCCTGAGCGGAAATCTACCTGCAAGAGTATCGATAATGGTCGGGGCGGAAAGCCTCGTCATGTCCTGAATCTTCCGAATACCTTCCCACCCCCCGACGAAGGGTTGTCAGCGTAGAAATAACGGCCATTTTCCTTATCGATACAGAATTCATCAATTTTCTGTAATCTTAAAATGCAACGCCCCTACCCGGTAAACGTTGGTAGTGCACGCGTCATCAGAACCACAATTCCTGGATTCATAAAGATCTATCCTGTACGTCCCTTTTGGCCATCCCCCTTCGGGTTGAGGAATTTCGTGGTGTGCCGAAAGAGCATTCTCCCCCACGCCATCGTACGTCCGTTTTATTAATCTTTCTGTCTTAACATTCTCCACCGCTTCTGCAACCAAACGATAGTAGAAGTAAAAATCTTGATGTGGGTCTAATTCACAAACGAGGTGTATATCGCCAGTGCTTTGAGGAAAATGGATGGAATGATCAACGATCTCAACAGTATCCATGACCGTCCTTACCTTTGTTGAAAGTTGACAATTATAAAATGGCCCCATTTTGGCGGGGGTGCTTTGTGGGGGGGGTGCCGCTTCAGGCGGGGCTTGGGCAGGTGGGACCGGCACAGTCGGCGTTGCGGGGGCCGGAGGGGCACCTGTCAATCCCGCACAGCTTGAGGCGCGTCTTTCCTGTGGTTGATAATCGCCCCCCAGATATTCGGCCAGTCGGCTACCAATATCTATAGAGACTTCGGGTACAAGGGCACGCAATGCTCGCGCTTCGGCCTCTGACGCCGAGACGTGCCCCTCACGCCCCGATTTTGCTACCACCCCCACAATCCGTTTGTATTTCGGTTCCAACACCTCTAAATCTACACACCAACGAACATATTTAAACGGCTGTCCTGGGAGCTCTACCGGAGAAAGCGATACCTCCCCTTTCACTAGAAGATCCGTGCCCAATGGCCCTTCCAAATCGGATAAGTAATCATCTCCCCCCGAAGCCTTTCCTTTGACGGAGAACCCCTCCCGAATAAGGCCATCGATAATCGCTTTACGAACGGACTCTCCCTTTGCGCCACTCATCTGAACCTCTACCAAAAAGTTCTTGGAAAGCCATTGCTCATATTCTGCCGCCACAGAGGTAGGAGAAACGGGAGGGACAATCCCCCCCCCCTTAATGTTGACCACTTGTAGATCCGTGTTATAAGCGTCTCGAAGAAGGAACGCCTTGATCGCTCGTTTAAAATTTTTGATCTTCTCCAGCTTGTCGGTTGACCGTCGCGCAACAGCAAGCGACTCGTTGACCTTCTGGTCAATCCCCGCAATTCGCTCCGTGAGGGTGGCAGTTGCCTGCAATCGGTCAATCACTCCCAGGGCATAGTAAATCGCCCCATCTTGTGCCGCCTCGACAATCTCTGCCCCTTCCAATGTCTTGTCGGTTGAGACCTTTGTGAGCGATTCAATCGATTGTTTCTGCTCGACCGAACTCTTCCCCTTTGATTCGACCTGGATATATTTTTGCCACTCTGCCGTCTGCTGGCTGATCTGGGCGTGAAAGATTTTGGCAAGTGCGGCCAAGGCATCGGCCCGCGCACCCTCGTCGGAGTTGGATTGGCCTACGCCGACCAGATAAAGCCCCGAAGGATATCGGTTTGATCGGCCGTTGACCCAAGTAGGCGGCTTGGCAAACGCGGCGGTGTTTAAAAATAAGAGCGTTCCTAAAAAGATGATAATCCTAGCATAGTCACGCATGATTTTCTCCTACGGCCTACCCATCCACAAGGTCACGTCAAAGTCACACTCAATGGTGTCATTCCGGCGAAAGCCGGAATCCAGAACCGCTTGATTTTAACGACATGGATTCCGGATTAAACATTTCCGGAATGACGAATTAAATTCTTAAAAAAGTTTGCTATTTCATCGAGACCTGTTGAGGGGAAAGCGAATCAATGGCTCTCTCCCCCTGCCGACTGATAAATTGGCTCGTGACTTGATAGACACCGGGGGGAACAACCATTCGGGTCAGGTGAATCTCGTCCGGCAGTGTCCGCCAAGAGCGTAAATCTGCCACCTCGGTTGTTGCGGCGGTGGCCTCCGCGACCTTGCCAAGCAGTAAGCCCCCGATCCCTCCAACATTTTCTTCCGCCCTGTCAGACACCCTTTTCACTGCAAGTGCCTTAAGGGCCGCGCGCGCAATCGCCTTGATTCGAATCCGGTTAATCCGATCTTCGAGGTTGTGTTGTGCAATGGCAGTAATATCTTCCGTCAGCGCCGAATTGCTTACAAACGACACAGGCCCCGTAACCCCGACTGAAAGATGTCCGACATCAGACTTCTGCGAGATATATTCTGGCAATGCGATTCGGACCAGTTGTCCAATCGTTGAGATCGGGATATTCCCGGAGCCGACATGGGATTGCCAGATGGCGGTCGATACGAGTGAGTTGAAGATATTTTTGTCAATCACAATGTCAAAGAAGAGGTTTTCCTTGCGAGGCGATCTGCCATTTAACGAGACGATGATCAGTTCTCCTTGGCCTTTCTGATCTACAACTTTCGTCCATTTTGTTGTTGAGAAGACTTTTTCATATTCTTCATGTTCCTCGCGCAGGTGAAGTGCATCTGTGGTTCGCAAGAGATCGGCTCCGATCATCGGGGGGATCGGGGTTCCATAAGTGGCCGCCCATTCGCGATAGACCTCAAATCCCTTGCGATATGCGATAAAAGCGTCGTTGATTTCTCCTTGTGCCTCGTAGAGAATGCCGGAAAGATAGCGAGCAAAGGCATCTTCTTTGTAGCCATTTTTTTTATCTTGGTATCGGTCGTTAATGCTATTGAGCTTTGTGTCAACACGGCGGCACTCTACAAGCGCTTCTGAAAGTTCTCCTTGTTGGGCGTAGTTTAACGCGGAGATTAAATGGATCATAACCCGCTCAAAATCTTCGCCGCTGTAAGGCAGAACATTATCGTTGGTCAGCAGCGCAGCCCCATGCAACGTGAGGCTTTCCGTATAGAGGGCATCGGCCGTCTGAGCGGCCTGATCCAGCATCTGATTGCTCTTCTCATACTGACCAGAAAGGGAAAGCGTCATCCCCCGGTCAAGGAGATAGAGGAGGCGGCTATTTTTCCCATAACCGCCCTCTTTCTTCTCAATAACAGCATCGGCGCCTACCCCGTCATGTGCGGCAATACGCTGCTCAACAAAGGCATAGTGCGTAGAGACCGGCGCGCAAGCAACAATAAAAATAAGACCGCCTATAGAAATCCATTGCGTATAAGCCATATTCTGCCAATCTCCTCCCCCCGTAAGGGGAGAAGGGAACAATCAAAAGCCGAATTTCTTTCGGGTCATGAGTTTCTTGATTTTTTTGTCTCCGAACCAGACCTTGGTATTTTTCTCCATGTCAATCATCTCAAGGGTTACCTGGAAGTACTTGTACTTTTCTTTCCCGGCCTCTTCCTCAAAAGAGTTAATGACCCCCTTTAACATATAGTCTGCGGCAATCTCCTTGCCAAGTCCTTTGGCAGTCTCCTCGCTGGAGTTTGTCTGCTGTTCTAATCGCTCCTGCCGAACTTCTTCTCGTTCATCTTTCGATGCGACAAAGGTTACGCGTCCCGAATTGGTCAGCTCCCGCTCCAAGTCTTTTGTAAAAGTTTCTGTAGGAATATGGTCATGGCTTTTATTCAAGACGGCGCCAACGATGACCATCGGTTCTTTGTTATTCTTGCGTTGAAAATTATCAACCCACGGGCGGCCCAACGCTTCTTTAACCATTTCTGCGGCCGTTTGCCGAGAATCAGTGTCATTCCACCGGTCAGACAAATCAACGGTTTGCTCGGTTTCAAGTCGTGCGACCGATGTTGTCGCGCAACCGCTCGTTAATACCATTCCACACACAAACAACATTCCAAAACCAATTTTCTTTTGCATTAGACATCCTCCTCGTTATTATTCGAATCTGTAGGGGTTTGATTAATCAAACCCCTACGACCATTGTCATCTCTTGTTCCGCGTCCCGTTCCGGCTCTGCTTCCCGTTCGGAAATCTCGGAAAACTCTTTTAGTGTTGGGAGTGCGGTAAGATTGGCCAGGCCGAAGTATAAAAGAAACTCGCGCGTGGTGCCATAAATAAGGGGCCGACCTGCGACCTCTTTTCTCCCTACGATTTTAACCAGCCTTCGTTCCATCAGTGTTTTGAGGACGCCCGCCGCATCGACGCCGCGAATCGCCTCAATCTCCGCCCGCGTCAATGGCTGTTTATAGGCAATAATGGCGAGCGTTTCAAGGCTAGGCTGAGAGAGGCGCGACGCCGTTTTAATCTTTTCCAATTCCCGAATCCATGGAGCCATCTCTGCCCGCGTGGTCATCTGATACCCCCCGGCAACTTCCACAATCTGCATGCCCCGATTAGATCGCGTGTACTCTTCTTGTAACGAAAAAAGTTTTTCAAGTATCTGTTTTTTTTCAACGCCAACGAGAATCTCTTTTAGCCGATCGATGAAAATCGGTTCAGCCGATATAAAAAGCAACGCCTCAATAATCGGCTTTATCTCATAATCTTCCATCGCTTTCCTTTACGGTCAGGACGGGGTCACCCCGCCCCTACAAGATTGTCCGTACTCATCAAGCGCAGAGCGCTGCAATTTTCAACCTGAAGAATTTTAATCAATCCTAATCGGATAATTTCTAACAGCGCCAAGAAGGTTACCACAACGCCATACCGTGTTTCTATCCCATCAAACAATTGCTCAAACAGGAGAGATTTCTCATGCTCCATCAGCGACAAAATAAAGCCGATTCGATCCCGAACAGAGAGCTCGTCGTTGTGGATCGTTAAGATATCCTTATTGGGGAGCCGTTCAATGACCTTTTGCAGGGCTTTTAGCAGATCATGAACACCTACGTCTCCAAGGAAAATCTCTTCGGAAGGGTCGGAAGCTGTGGCCAGCAGGGCTTCTCTTACAAAGACTTGTCTCCAGATTGTTTCATAAGACTCAAGCGTTCCTGCGGCCTCTTTGAATTTTTGATACTCCAAAAGGCGGGCGACTAATTCGTGGCGAGGGTCTTCTTCCAACGCCTCCTCCTCGTCCGTTTCATACACAGGCAATAGCATTTTTGACTTAATATGAATCAGCGTTGCCGCCATCACCAAAAAATCGCCCGCAACCGACAACTTGAGTGATGTCATTTGTTCAAGCGTCTCCAGATATTGCTGTGTGATGAGGGCAATCGGAATATCATAAATATTAATTTGGTTTTCTTGAATAAGGTGAAGGAGTAGTTCCAGCGAGCCTTCAAAAGCGCCAACCTTCACTCCCAATCCTGAATCTGTTTCCAATGCAGTCATTGCTGAAGCTTGATATATCCTTAATAGATATGATGATATTTCGAGGAATATACTCCCAATTGTGTTAAGAATCAATAGGCGCTATGAATCAGGGTGTCGTTGCCTCATGAAAAAAAATCTACCTGAAACACTTTCTATTTTAAAGCGTATCCACCTCAAAAAATAGGCCATCAAAAATCGATTTTCATACCCTCATTCCTGGAGGAGGGGGGAGTGTCACCCCTTACCCCCTTCATCCCATCCTGGTTGATGGCTTTGTTACTGTCCAGTTTTTAGGGTCTACTATACCTTATTGTGAGCTTGCATCACTTTTTTTCACCAGCACAACTTGCATGGCATTTCCCGCGGCCTCCTTTTTCGCTAAACCTTGTTCGTATTCAGAAACAAGCCGTTCCCACGCTTGTGTCTTTTTCTCCACTTCTCCCTTCAACTGGTCATGCCGTTTCATCAATGCATGGAAGCGATTTTTCTCCTGGTAGATTTTTGGGTCGGCCAAAAGGGTAACGCATTCTTCATATTCTGTTGTCTTCTTGGACACCCACTGTTCCGTTTGCGCAATGAGACGCCTTAACTCTTTCTCTTGATTGTTACTCCAGTTCTTGTCCCCGTTTTTTGTCTCTTTCGCCGCAGGTTGTTTTCCTTTCCCTAACACTTCCCACAAAGGCCTGGGGCGCTCTTCCGTGTTTCCTGTCTCTGGCCTGGTGTGTTGTTTTTTTACCGGCCCAACGGTCGGGACGCCGACTGCGAGGCCGGTGTTCATGCCGACGGCCGGCGCCTCCCGCGCTTTTTTCTCAAGATAATAATCATAGTCGCCATGATAGAATGTGACCTTGCCATGTTCCACTTCGATAATTTTATCCGCTACGGCTCGGATCAGGTGGCGATCATGCGTGATAAAGCAGAGTGCGCCCGTATAGGCGGCAAGCGACTCCTCCAAGACATCGCGCGAGGGAATATCTAAATGGTTGGTCGGCTCATCTAAGAGCAGAAGCGGAGCCGGTTTGGTGAGCATCTTCGCCAACGCCAGACGACTCTTCTCACCCCCGCTTAAGACCGATACCGGCTTAAAAACATCGTCACCAGTAAACAGGAAGGCCCCTAAAATACCGCGTAGAAAAGAAGGGGCCGCAGTGAGGTCGGCCCTTTCCATTTCTTGTAAAATCGTCGCCTTTAGATCCAATGTTTCGAGCTGATGCTGACTGAAGTAGACAGGCCGTACCTTCGCGCCCAATTGCCTCTCCCCCTTCTGAATCGGAATGACACCCGCTAAAATTTTAATCAGCGTCGATTTCCCCGCGCCGTTTGGCCCAACCAAAGCGATTTTTTCGCCGCGCCGAACCGTGAGGTTCAACCCCTCATAAACCCGCTTCGTGCCATAAGATTGCGAGACCTCTTTTAAGGTGAGCACCTCGTTTGGGCCGCGTTCTGGCTGTGGAAAGCTAAACCGAACCGTTTTTTTTGTCTCCGCTTGGACGGGTCTTTCCATCTTGTCTAATAACTTAATCCGGCTTTGCACCTGCCGCGCCTTTGTGGCCTGCGCCCGGAAGCGGTTGATAAATTGTTCTGTCGCCTCAACCTTCCTCTGTTGATTTTTCGCAGCCGCCGCTGTAATGGCGGATGCCTCTTCCTTTGCGGAAACGTAGTAATCGTAATTGCCTGTATAATGAGTGAGCCTGCCTTGTTCAATTTCAACAATACGTGTGGCCAATCCGTTGATAAAAGAACGATCATGCGATATCAGAAGAACGGCCCCAAAATAGCGTTTTAAAAAACTCTCTAGCCAGATCACGGCTTCCAAATCAAGATGGTTCGTCGGCTCGTCCAACAGTAGAATATCGGGTTTCATCAAGAGAAGTTTGGCCAATCCCAGCCGCATCTGCCAGCCGCCGGAAAGCTCGCGCGTAGACCCTGCGACCTGCCCTGCCTTAAACCCCAACCCTGCCAATATCTTCTGGGCCTCCGACTCCAGGGTGTATCCTCCCATCGCGTCAAACTGCGCGTGCAAATGGGCAACCAAAATCCCCAGCCGTTCTTGCTCTGTAGGAGATGTGGCGGCATGAATCTCCCCTTCCATTCGATGCAAATTGACCGTTACCTGATGGAGTGCCTCCGATCCTGACATCGCCTCTTCCAAAACATTTCTAGCTCGCAGCTGCTCCAAATCCTGCGGCAAATAACCCACACGGGCCTTTTTTGCGATGACAACTTCTCCGGCATCTATACCAATTTTTCCTGCAATAATTTCAAGAAATGTGGTTTTCCCCGTGCCATTTGGGCCAACAAGGGCAATTTTATCCTGCCCGTTAATTTGAAGTGTTGCGTCCGAGAAAAGGATGCGCGCGCCAAATTGCTTTTTGATATTTAAAAGCGAAATCATGTTATAGCAGCCCTTGATTGTAAATAGTGTGCATAATTGCGGCAAACCAGTAGTCAGATCATCATCGCGGCATTGGGTATTCCGCCTTACCTATTTACAGTCTTTCGTTCTTGATTTATAATCCGCATGGTTTAGTATCCACAAAGGGTCTAAGGAAATGCAAGGGATTCCGCAAATTGGTCAAGGCCCACAACCAGTAAATCTTCCGGCACAGGGAGTTGCGGGGATTTTACTTGTGCTCGGAGAGGTTGTCCGGGGCGAGGTGTTACATATCCTTCCGAATGCCGTTTCGATGCGGGTCAAAAAAGAGATCATTCTTGCCAAGGCCGATATTCCGCTTGTGAAGGGGGGGCGCTATCTCTTTCGTGTCGAGTCACTGAGTGAAAACGAAGCAAAGCTAAGGGTTATTCAGGCGCTTACGGAAGATGCCGAAGGAACCGATAGCGCAATGATAAAGGCATTTGAGAACCTGAAAGGGGCGATTCTTTCGCATGACCAGATCATTGCCTATAAGGGAATATTAGAGACGATACCGGAGTCCGTTTTGGAGCGCCTCTCCTATCTCTCCGCGCTCAAGAAACTTTTCAAAAATGCCGATGCTATTACAGAAGGGAGTTTGAAAGAGTCTCTTGATGCCTCCGGAGGCTATTTTGAGACGAAACTGCGGGCATTTGTATTGAGAATGGCGGGGTCGGAGCGTCTGTTGGAAGGGGACGGGGTCGATCAAATTATTCAAAACGATTTGAAAGGGAATTTATTAAAGCTGAAAGAAGCGCTTCTTTCGTCAGAGTTTCAGGATGTTTTGAAAGAGGGCAATGTAAAGGGGGGAGATCTTTCGCAGGCAGTGGACAAACTCCTGAATCATATTGAGCAACAACAGTTTCTTTCAAAAATGAATACCGTCTTCCAAACCTTTGTTCCAGTTTTATGGCAAGGCCTCAAAGACGGAAAGCTGACTTTTAGGGAGTCTTACCACCCCCATGAGGGTGAAACGGAGCACGCCTGTGTCATTGCCCTGGATTTGGAAAAAGCGGGGCGATTAATCACACAAGTGCGACTATTTTCTGATCGACTGCATCTTAGATTTGTGGCAGAAAATCCCAGACTAACGACGCTTCTTGAGGAAAATAAGCCATTGCTCGAAAAACAAATAACCGATATCGGCCTTATTTGTAACAGTCTGGTCATTACACAAGAGAAAACGGTCGATTTTGAAAATTTTATATCCTCTTTTGAGCTTGATATAAAGGTATGATAATGGGTTCGGAAGATCTCTTGCAAAGAAAAGCGGCTGCGTTGAAGTACCAACACGGGACCGATCCTGTTCCGCGATTGGTGGCAAAGGGGGGAGGGCATATAGCGGATAAAATTATTGCCCTCGCAAAAGAACATGGAGTTCCAATTCACGAGGACAAGAACCTGATAGAAATTCTATCCACCCTTGACCTTTATGAACAAATACCGCCAAAGCTATACAAAGCCGTTGCCGAAATTCTGGCATTTATCTACAAAATGAGCGGAAAGGTCTAGGGGGCGCCGGCTCGCAGAGGCCGTGCCTCTCCCGGCGGGAATAGCGGCCTCGTTGGGCCGATGGAAAAAAGGCGACGCGAGCCCCTGTAACGAAAAGGAGTTATTCATGGAACAACGAACAAGATCCGTTGTTTTTTCAAATGGGGTGAGGTTAATCAAATGGGGCCGCACAGAAGACCCAACGGCAGAGTCTGTTGCGAACGAAATGAAGCGATTTGGGTACACGGTCTATGACCTGCAAACTGTCGCCCCCTGGTTTGAACGAAGTCGGCACGCCCATGAGGAACCGGAAATTCGAGGGGCCGTTTCCGGGGTTATTACATTTCATTTCGATGATTTCCCTATTACGGTGGAAGGAGGGGATATTCTTTTGATCCCCGGGGGGCTTGCCCATGAGGTTATCAATCACAATGGGCGTCCTTTTTCTGCGTATAAAGGCTCGCAGAGCGGCCGTCGCATCGTCAGCGAAGAGGGAGATGGCCGCAGTAGCGTAGAAGATATTACAGGTTTGTCCTCCATAAACCTATAATCATCTATTGGAAACAGATCAGCTAAATCAGTGATTATACGGTATGGCACTATATTTGCTTTGAACATAGTATGTTCAGCATGTCATTTGCCGTTTGCAAACGATTCTTGTGTCTTATGGCAGAGATTACCATCATATGGTAGGCTTAAGTATACTCTCGTATAGCAGTGAAATGTGAGGTTGGGAGACTACTCAATGCGATTCATAAGGAGGGTCAGTTCTCTTTTTCTGATGGTTTTAATTCTACCCCTTTTTAGTTGTGGAGGAGGGGGGAATAAGGAGCCAGCGCCAGGCGATAATTCCCCTTCCTTAATCTCAATAGCCGTGGTTCCTCAAAATGCCTCAATCCCCTTGGGGAGTACGCAACAGTATGTTGTGAGAGGAACCTTCAGCGATGGAATAATCAAAGATGTGACCTCATCCGTATCGTGGAGTTCGTCAGACGCGACTATCGCTAAAATCGTGCCAGACAGTGAGTCTGTTGGCAAGGCGACAGCAAGTGGTGATGCTTTGGGGAAGAGTAACATTATAGCCACACTGCTAGAAACAACGCCTAAAACAGCCTCGACCTCATTGACGGTGTACGATCCTAGTGAGGGTCTTCCCCGTGTAACCCTCGCCTTAAAGAATGCTGTCATTTCCGAAAGCGGTGGCACAGCAGTCGTGACAGCACAATTAAGCGCCGTATCCAGCAAAGATGTAACAGTTACTCTAGCAAGAACTGGTGACGCGGTAGAGTCGGTTGACTATGCGATGAGCGACACGATTACCATCCATGCTGGCAGTTTATCATCTGCTGCCACCCTCACAGCAATTGGGAATCTTCTCGATGAGATCAATAAAACAGTGGTCATAGATATCGAATCGGTTACCAATGCGGTGAAGATGGGCGACCAGCAGAAGACTATTACAATCTCAGATGATGACCCGCCTCCGACTGCGACCTTGTCGGTGAGTGAAGGCATGATTGGTGAGAGTATCGGGACGACCACAACAGTTGTAACAGTGTCACTGGACAGACTCTCCGGCCAAGATGTCACGGTGTCTCTGACTTATGGCGGCACTGCGACAGAGGGCAGTGACTACACCGTTCTTGGAACGATTATGATTCCCGCCGGAAGTGGCTCTGGTACGGTAACCTTGGTATCCATTTCTGACACGTTGGATGAAGCAGATGAGACGGTGGTGATAACCTTGACCTGCGGAACAACCTGCATTACCGGCAGTCCATCGGAGCTGACCGTGGAGATTGTTGATGATAGCCCGGCTCCTACTCCTACAGTCTCCTTGTCCGTTAGCAACAGCCTTATTCTCATTAGTGAAGCGTTGGGAACAACAACGATCAATGCGAAGTTAGATGTTATTTCCACCTTTCCGGTAACGATTAACTTAAGCAAGGGTGGTTCCGCGATCGACACGGTTGATTACAACTTAAGCAGTGACACTATTGTGATCCTCCCCGGGTTGCTTACGGGAGAGGTTTTGTTGACTGCCGTAGACGATGCCCTCTATGAGGAAAATGAGACGGTGGAGATTACGATTGCGAGCATTGTGAACGGTATAGGTACGAGCACGCTTCCAACCTTTACAATAGAAGATGATGACGATCCCCCAACGGTGACGCTATCCGTAGAGCCCAATAGCATTAACGAGAATGTGGGAACCACTACCACAACCGTTACGGTAAAGTTAGACAAGATATCGGGACTGGATACAACGGTAATACTTGCAGCAGGTGGCAGCGCGACTTCTACTGACTTCACGCTAACGACCACGCTTATCATTCCTGCGGGAAGCACTGCGACCTCTACCACACTTGCCGCTGTGGGGGATACCATTGATGAGAAGGACGAAACGGTACTTATCTCAGTAGCGAGTGTAACAAACGGAACCAATGCCAGCCTTGCTCAAAGCGTTTCTATTATCGACGATGACACAGCAAGCGTGACGCTGCTGGTAGAGGATTTCAACATTAACGAGAATGCCGGGACCACGGCAACAATGGTTACGGCAAGGTTGAGTGACATTTCCACTTTCCTTGTAACGGTGACCCTGGCAAAGAGCGGAACCGCGACGGAGGATAGTGACTACACGTTAGGGAAGACGATCAAGATCCCTGCTGGGACTCTCGAAAGTTCGATTACATTGACTGCTTTGGGGGATACGCTAATAGAACCAAATGAAACGGTAGTGATTGATATTGCGGCTGTATCCAATGGAATAGAGTCTGGAGGAAAACAACAACAGACGGTTACGATTCTCGACGATGATGCCCCTCCCGAGATTTGTGATGGTGTGGACAACGATTTAGATGGCTTGACCGACGAGGGTTTTCCAGATACCGATGGCGATGGGCAGGCCGACTGTGTCGATCCCGATGATGACGGTGATGGCCAATCCGATGATAACGAGACAGCTTGTGGATCAAACCCGCTTGACGCAACGAGCAAGTCGGCTGATACCGATGGCGACGGCGTTCCTGACTGTGTAGACCCGGATGTTGACACCACAAAGCCTGTGATCGCCCCGCATGCGAATATCACAGCAGAAGCGGCAAGTTCAACAGGCGCCGTTGTGAGCTATACCAGCCCCGCGACATCTGATCTAGTGGATGGGGCAGGCACGGCGACCTGTCTCCCTGCG
>JACPZM010000032.1 GCA_016195485.1 Candidatus Troglogloeales bacterium
ATATAAATATTATTATTACATGCCTACATAAATGAGCGAAAAAGAGTAGTTTCATTAATAATTACAATCACTTACGCAAAAACAGGGGGGGGAAGATCAGTCGGGGGGAAGGCCGGGATGGAGATGGGTTGGCATTAGCGGTGTCGACTAAAGTTGCGATTCGTATCTTTGAATCTTATCTTCGTGTTGAAGGGTGAGAAGAATGTCGTCCAGTCCATTTAGCAGGCAATGGCGACGATGCGGATCAACGTCAAAAGAAAAACAAAGTCCATTGTTTGATTTTACCTCATTTGTCTCTAGGTTGATAGTCAAATGAAACCTATGTTTTTCGCGAACGGCTTGAAAAAGAGTTTCAACTGCTTCCGTTGATAGAGTAACTGGCAGGATCCCGTTTTTAAAACAGTTGTTATAAAAAATGTCGGCAAAAGACGGGGCGATAATCGCCTTAATCCCATAGTCCAACAATGCCCAAGGGGCATGTTCTCGTGATGAGCCGCATCCAAAGTTGGTTCTTGTCACTAGAATAGTTGCGCCCTGATACCGTGCCGCGTTCATTTCAAAGGCCGGATTTGGCGTCTGATCTTCGAGGAATCGCCAGTCATAAAATAGGAACGGACCAAAACCAGTCCGTTCAATCCGTTTTAAAAATTGTTTGGGAATGATCTGATCGGTATCGACATTCGGCATATCCAAAACCGTGACCAGTCCGTTGTGTACTTTAAAGGGTTCCATCGTCATAGCTTTCCAGCTTAAACGGAAGGACCGTTCGAGAGCCATATTGCCTGACATCCACAAAATGCCCCTCAATCGCCGCCGCCGCCGCCATTACGGGGGAACACAGATGCGTTCGACCGCCCTTTCCTTGACGTCCTTCAAAGTTCCGATTAGAAGTTGAAGCGCACCGCTCCCCCGGTTTTAAGATGTCAGGGTTCATCCCTAAGCACATTGAACAGCCCGATTCGCGCCAATCAAATCCAGCCTCTTTTAAGATGACATCGATCCCTTCTTCTTCTGCAATCCGTTTGACCTGTTGTGACCCTGGCACGACCATTGCGTAAACCTTTTGGGAGACATGCCGACCTTTTACAAACGCGGCCACGCGCCGAAGATCTTCTATTCGCGCGTTGGTACAGGAACCGATAAAAACCCGTTCGATTGAAATATCCTCTATTCTCGTGCCGGACATTAACGCCATATATTCCAGCGCGCGTTCCGTTGACTTTTTTTCATCCGGGTTCGCCGCATCGGCAGGATGCGGGATAGTTCCGTTGATTGAGACCACCTGTCCGGGATTGGTTCCCCATGTTACCTGTGGCGCCAAGCGACTTGCGTCAATCGAAAGGGTTTTGTCAAAAATGGCGCCCGCTTCAGTAGGAAGTGTTTTCCAGCGTTTTATGGCAGACTTAAAATCAACCGGGGCATACCGGCGTCCTTTCAGATAGCGGAAGGTTTTTTCGTCTGGGGCGATCATGCCCGCCCGCGCGCCGGCTTCAATCGACATATTACAAACGGTCATCCGCTCTTCCATTGAGAGTGCACGGATAGTATCCCCCGCGTATTCAATCACATAGCCAGTAGCGCCGCTTGTACCAATCTCACCGATAATCGATAAAATAATATCTTTGGCCTCCACGCCATAAGGCAATGCCCCATTGACCGACATCAGAAATGTTTTGGATTTCTCCTGAAGCAGACATTGTGTCGCCAAAACATGTTCCACCTCTGATGTCCCGATTCCAAGGGCAAAAGCGCCAAAGGCGCCGTGCGTAGAAGTATGACTGTCCCCGCAGACAAGTGTGATCCCGGGCAAGGTTAAGCCCAGCTCCGGCCCGATAATATGGACAATCCCCTGATCTTTACTCTGAAGATCAAAAAGGGTAATACCAAAATCGCGGCAATTCTGCACCAATGTATCGATCTGTTGTTTGGATATCGGGTCTACAATGGGAAGCGAACGATCCGAGGTTGGCACGTTATGATCCATCGTGGCAAAGGTTTTATCGGTTCGGCGAACCTTTCGGCCTGCAATCCGCAACCCTGCAAATGCCTGTGGAGAGGTCACCTCATGCACCAAGTGGCAGTCAATGTAAATGAGCGCAGGTTCTCCAGCTCCCTGATGGACGATATGATTATCCCAGATTTTTTCAAACAGCGTTCTAGGGTGCATCGTTAAAATTATTCTAAAGGGGTGGCACTGCTGAAATCAAGGTACCCAGAGAGACAGCCCTCATTCCGCGATTGCGGAATTTAAAAACCGTCGATCGCCCGAAATACCGCGTTATCGGCCACATTGATATAAAAAGACAAAAATATTTTTTAGACCCATCCAAACGAGCAAACCTCTCGTAGAGTAGACAGGAGAAGAGATATGACGATGACAACTCAAAGGCGAGTATTCCGACTACAATAACCTGCACCGTTTCGCCAAATCCACTGCTGGCAAAACGTCTACTTTTTTAGCCATCGGATAGCCGACTTTGACCGGTGCGACAACGTATGCTTGTTCGATCTGCAAATCATCCATTGCAGACCAAAAACCTTTTGACAAAGCGGGAGCACTGGAGAATTTTATTTCAAACCCGATCCGCCGACGCCCTCGTTCTGCAACGATATCTATCTCCGCGCCTGTCGCAGTGCGGTAAAAAGATAACGTCCACTGGGGTGACAATAACAGAGCAATCTGCTCCAATACCCATCCTTCCCACGAAGGGCCAACGACAGGATGTCCAAAAAGTCCGTCCAAGTTTGGAATTTGAAGTAGCGCGTGTAGCAAACCACTATCGCGCAAATAGACCTTTGTAGATTTTACGAGCCGTTTGCCTAAATTGGTCTGTAACGGCGGAAGTCGTCGGACCATATAGGTTGCCTCAAGGATTTCCAAGTAATGCTGTACTGTCGGTGCCGAAACGCCGAATCCAGCAGCCAGTCGTGACGCATTCCACGTTTGTCCATGCAAGTGGGCCAGCATCTGCCAGAACCGACGCAACGTCGGACCCGCAACGCGAATGCCGAATGCGGGGATGTCCCGTTCCAAATGCGTGATGATGAAAGACTCACGCCACGCGAGAGAAGCCGCGTCCGACTTGGCTAACCAACTCAACGGATACCCGCCACGTAGCCAAAAATGAGCTACCGCATCCTGTCTGGGTTGAACTTCACTCATATCGAAAGGGGCTAACTCATTAAAGGAAATGCGGCCCGCCAACGATTCTGATGCCTGCCTCAACAACTGCGGTGAAGCGGACCCTAACAGAAGAAATCGTCCAGAACGCCGGTTGTCATCAATCAATGAACGCAAGACCGGAAACAAATCAGGCTTTCTCTGAATTTCATCCAGCACAATAAGCCGATCCGTATGGCGAGACAAAAATAACTCCTGATCCACCAACTTCGCTAAATCCGAAGGTCGCTCCAAATCCAGATACAGACTATGGGTATGACGTGATGTAATAAAATGCGCCAATGTGGTTTTGCCAGCCTGTCGAGGCCCCAAGAGGGCGACTGCAGGAAATTGATCCAGCGCAGTTTCAATGTCTGAAAGAATTCGACGGTTTATCATCACTGCATATTAAAACATTACCTTTTAAAATGCAAGGTTTGTTTTTATGAATCATGCCGCAACGGACTGATTGCGTACAGCGCGTTCTTGTGTTCTTGTGAAGCCGTGCACCAAAATTCAAAAATAAACCCAAATTCCGCAATAGCGGAATTGCAATCGCAAATTCATCCTGAACTACTGCGTTCTCGGCCACATTGATATAAAAAGACAAAAAAAATATTTTTTAGACCAATCCAAACAAGCAAACGATTCGTAGAGTAGACAGTAGGGAATGGACCCTACAAGAATTAACAATATAACAAAGGAGAAGAAAATGTCTATTCTAGTTAAGTTTGAAGTAAAGGGTATGGATTCACAGAAGTACGGTGAGGCCGTTCGTCAACTTGAGAAAATCGGTCAGGGAGCGCCCGATGGACGGATCTATCACGTCTGTTATGGCGACAAGAAAAACCTGCAGGTGATTGATGTCTTCGAGAATCCGGCCAAGCTCGATGCTTTCGGCGCGAAACTGATGCCGATTCTGCAGAAGCTGGGCATTGAGTCAAAACCCGAAGTCATCGAAATCCACAACATCATTGTGGGAAAACAGTAGCAGTGCGGCTTAATGAGGAGAAGTGGGGCCGGAAGGCGTTACGAAGATAGATTTCCAAATTATCATTTAAAAAAGGAGGTAGAGAGATGAGCAGCAAAAATGTAGAGACTCACAAGGCGATTCACCAAGCGTTTAACAAGCGTGATATGGAGGGCGGTGTTCGTTCGGTCGCAGAGGGGCTGATCTATCAAGATAAAGCGCGCGGTGTGACGTTCCATGGACCGAGGGGATTAAAGGAGTTCTGGCAAGGCTGGTTAACGGCATTGTCGAACGTGCAATGTTCCGACCCCACGTACATTGACGCAGGGGATGCGGTTATTTGTCAGGCCTTTGGCCGGGGTGTGAACGATGGCCCGCTTGGGCCGTTACCGGCTACCGGCAAGAAGATGGACCTTTGCTTCTGCGAAGTCATTCACTTTAATCAGAAGGGCCAGATTGTGTCAGGGGAACTCTATTATGATCAGATGTCCCTTTTGATTCAACTGGGCCATGCGAAGGCGTCCTAGTCGGTTGCAACAACATTGGGGGTTGTAGGGGCGGCCATTGTGGTGACGACACCCGAGGATGGCGAGCCGGAGGATATCTAAAAAATGAGTATCACCCGCACCGCATGGGTTGTGCTGGTGGTGTCGGTTTTTTCGGGCTGGTTTGGTCTTGCCATAGCCAGCCCGTTTACCCCAATGGATGATGCACAAGTATTAGAACGTCTGCCATTTCGTCCCTCGGATAAAGAGGCCCGGCAATTGCGCGAGTGGCGCGCAGAATGGATGAGTTCCCCCGATCGTTTTGATCTGGCCGCGCGTCTGGCCCGTGGTTATATTGAGCAGGGAAGGCGCTCTGCCGATCCCCGTTACAACGGATATGCCGAGGCCGTGCTGTCTCGATGGTGGAATCTCCCCAATCCTCCCACGGAATTACTGGTTCTTCGGGCAACCTTAAGTCAGGGCCGTCATGACTTCAACGGCGCCCTCGCAGACTTGACCCAAGCACTCAAACAAGACCCCGACGATCCGCAGGCATGGGTTACGCAAGCGCTCATCTTTCAGGTTCAGGGGGAGTATCAAAAATCCAAGGAAAGTTGTTTTCAACTGCAGAGGCTTTCCACTACGCTTATAACGGCGGCCTGTCTTACCGGAGCGGGAAGCCTGTCGGGTCAAGCTGAAAAAAGTTTTGACCTGCTCAAAAAAATAGTTGATAAGAGTTCCCCTCCTATTTTAGGAGGGGTTAGGGGTGGTGAAGAACAACTCTGGGCACGCACAGTTCTGGCCGAGATTGCGGCACGGAGGGGCATGTCCACCGTCGCGGAAGCTCAGTTTCGTGAAGCATTTTCACTGAAGATTCATGACCCCTATCTTTTGGGGGCTTATGCCGATTTTCTGCTGGATCGGATGTTCCCCATCATGGGCGAGGGGCTTTATTGTATAACGTGTTGATTTTTTGAT
>JACPZM010000038.1 GCA_016195485.1 Candidatus Troglogloeales bacterium
AGAGGTGTCATTGTAACCACTAAGAAAAAACTTCAAACAAGACGAAAAATATCAAAAAATCAACACGTTATACAATAAAGCCCCTCGCCCATGAGGGGGAACATCCGATACATATTGCCATTTGCTCAAACATTGCGTGGCCTCTTCTGCCGTTAAGGGAGGAGAGAATAAGTAGCCCTGAATTTCGTCGCATTCGTGCGCGCGAAGGAAATCAAGCTGGTCGTTTGTCTCTACCCCTTCGGCGATGACCTTCAGCCTTAAACTATGGGCTAACGTGATAATCGTTTTAACAATAACCCTGTCATCTGGATCTGTCGCGATATCCTGAATAAAGGAGCGGTCGATCTTTAGTTTATTGACCGAAAAGCGTTTCAGATAACTAAAAGACGAGTATCCCGTTCCAAAGTCATCTATCGATACCTTTACCCCTTTCGCGCGCAGATTGAAAATGGTTGCCACTGTGAATTCTGTGCTTTGCAGGATGCTCTCTGTGAGTTCAATGTCAAGCAACGAAGCCGTAAGGCCACTTTCTGACAGCGCGCTTCCCACGGTTTGAAGGATATCCTGTCGATGAAACTGGCGGGCCGAGATGTTGACCGCGACATGCAGATTTTGGAAACCTTGGTCATGCCAGCAGTGAATCTGTGCGCAAGCCATACGCAATATATGTTCTCCAATCGGAACAATGAGCCCTGTCTCTTCCGCAATGGGAATAAACCGGCTGGGGGATACAAGCCCCCATTCAGGATGTTTCCATCGCGCCAAAGCCTCCATCCCAACAATTTTTCCGCTTGAGAGTTCCACAATCGGTTGATAATACAAGAGCAGCTGTTTTTCGGGGAGCATCTGTCTCATGGCCATTTCAAGAGAGAGTTTCTCCGCAATCTTCAGATTCATTTCAGACGAGAAAAACTGATAGAGGTTTCTCCCCTGCTCCTTGGCCCGATACATCGCCGTATCGGCATTCTGGAGCAACTCCTCGGACACCTTCCCGTCTCTCGGGTAAATACTGATTCCGATACTGGCAGTAATGTAAATTTCTTGATTTTTCAATTGAATGGGGAGAAGAAAGATATCCAGGAGTTTTTGGGAGATACGGATTATATCCTCCGAACGGTCAAGATCAACAAGTATAATCGCGAATTCATCGCCACCAAGGCGCGAGACCGTATCCCCCTCCCGTATTGTGCTTTCAATTCGTTTGGCGACATGTTGAAGCAACGTATCCCCGATGGTGTGTCCCAAGGTGTCATTGACCTGTTTGAAATTGTCCAGATCCAGGAAGAGCACCCCGACCATTTGTCCACGCCGTTTCCCCCTGGCAAGCGATTGGTTCAAGCGGTCAATAAATAAAAACCGGTTTGGAAGCCCCGTGAGGGCATCGTAATGGGCTTGACGCAATATCTTCTCTTCGGCATGTTTTCTTTGTGTAATGTCGTTGAGGTAAACGCGAACCAGTTGATTTTCTAAACTGAGTGATATCTGTTGTTCGTATCTGTCCCCGCCAATCGATATCTCTCGGGTGGCGACCACCTCCCCGGACTCCCAGAGACGGGCAACCACATCCATAACCCCGGTGAGCATCGGGTGTGCATTTCTTTCTGTTGTAAAATCGAGGAATTTTTGAAACACAGCCAGATTGACATAGGTGATTGCGCCATTCCTATCCAACTCAACGATTGGATTCGGATTGTGATCGAGAAAGGTGGAAAGCCGCTTTAACTCTCGTAGCGAGCGCTCCAGTAAGGCGCTGTTTTTATCAAATTCACCCACAGTTTATTCCTCTGAAAGTAGAACCCCAAAGTCCGTTCCTGCATTTAGAATTATATCATATAAAATAAAACTTGCAGGGAGGCGGCGCTCACAACGAAACTTGATCTGCAAAGAGAGTTCGTACTACGATAGACCGCATTATGGACTTAAATGGAAAATCGGTTTTAATTACAGGCGCTGGCAGGAGGATTGGGGCAGGATTGGCCAAGGCAATTGCCGCACGAGGCGCAAAGATTGGCATTCATTACAACCGTTCTAAAAAAGAGGCCGCATCGGTTGCAAAGGCGATCGAGAAGCAAGGAGGGACAGTCTTTCTGACGCAGGGAGATATTTCAGATGTTGGGGACTGCGGGAGAATTATCGCAGAAACAGCGCGGGCATTTGGCGGCCTGCATGTCTTAATCAACAATGCGGCGGTCTTTTTCAAGACACCCCTATTGCAAACGACTGAAAAGGACTGGGATCAAACCCTGGATACAAACTTAAAGGGGGCCTTCTTTTGCGCCCAGGCCGCCGCAAAAATAATGCAAAAGAATGGTGGGCGCGAGGATCGGGCTTTGCCCGTTCGAGTGCGGGGCGTGGGGGCATTGGGAGCTTCGCTTCCAGGCCCCCACATCGGGTCAATCATCAATATCGCCGATTGGGCGGCCATTCGTCCCTATACCGATTATCTCCCTTACTGTATCTCGAAGGCCGGGATTGTCGCGATGACAAAGGGATTGGCCCGCACCCTCGCGCCAAAAATTACTGTAAATTGCGTCGCGCCGGGGCCGATATTATTGCCGGAAGATTTTGACAAGAGAGAAAAGAAGATTCTGGTAGCCAGGACACCATTGAAACGAATAGGCGCTCCAGAGGATATTATCAATGCCGTTCTTTTCTTGTTGGAAGGAACCGACTTTATGACGGGGAGCACCATTGTTGTTGACGGCGGACGATTGATCGCTTAAAAATGTTTACCACCTCTTCAAGGGGAGGGCTAGGGTGGGGATGGGGTAAAGGGAGGCAATTATCTTGTACAAAGTAACACGAGAAATTCATTTTTGTTATGGGCATCGACTTTTAAACTATGAGGGGAAGTGTCGCAACCTGCATGGTCACAACGGCAAGGTTGAAATAGAGCTTTTCTCGGAAGCGCTTGATTCATTAGGGATGGTGCGCGATTTTGGAGATATTAAGAACATTGTGAAGAGTTGGATTAATGAACAACTCGATCACAAGATGATCCTCTGTCGCCGCGATCCGATTATCCCATCCCTCGATGCGTTTAAACAGCCGTACTATCTGATAGACGAGAATCCCACGGCAGAGGTGATTTGCAAATTGATCTACGATTATGCAATATCCCAGCAGTTACCTGTATCGGAAGTCCACTTGTGGGAAACACCCAATTCCTGCGCTTCTTATGGATTGGGGAGTAGCCGTCGGATATAAACGGACACCAATACATTGAGTATCGCCATCGTGAGAAAAACCTGCGGAATAGTGAAGGCGCGTTTGAGCATCCACAGCGTTCCGATTGCGGCGACGACCATAAACAGCGCATTGATGATATTGTTCGCTGCGATGATTCTGGCGCGATGGGCGATATCGCTGCGATGCTGCATGATTGCGTAGAGCGGAACGATATAAATCCCCGCGCTGATAGCGATCCCCAGCAGATCAATGACGGTGCGCCAACCTGCGCTCCCTTTTAGAAATTGTCCGGCATTTTGCAATGCCGTCACGCCTGACGGTGTACGCTGACTGGCAAAATATAAATCTATTGTAAAAAGTGTGATGCCCAGTGCCGCGAGCGGGACATACGTTGATTGGATCTGGCCTTTTAACAGTCGGTTGCACAGTATTCCACCCAGACCGATGCCGACCGAAAAGAGGGTGAGGAACAGTGTGACGACCGTCTCGTCTGCATGTAAGACATCTTTCGCAAAATTCGGAAATTGCGAAAGAAAGGTTGCGCCAACCAGCCAGAACCATGAGATGCCGAGGATGCAAAGGAAGACAGATGTGTCACGGCGGCAGAAACCAACAATTTTCCATGTCTCCTGCCAGAGGTTATAGTTGATGGCAAGCGACGACCTGTTGCGGAGCCGCGTCCCCCCCCCCCCCCGATTTCACTTCATAAAGCAGTTTCGTAGGCAACCCCCATCTGTCTTGATCGCAGAAACCAATTCCTTCACGGTAATCGCTTCATTGGCGCCGCTGCTTCCCAAGGTGGATGGGGAAATATCAAATGTTCGCATCCGCAAAGCGGATGCGAACATTGGGTCCCCATGTTTTCGTCTAGACACTAATTAAGACGATATGACCAGGTTTCTTGGTAGATATTGGTGCAATAAGAACCTGATTTGAAAGCAGAGAGTCTCCAGCCATTTGTTGCATGGTTCAGAATACTAGAAGCCATTGGGAAAAGCGCACTCGTGGTCGGCACATAACATGACCAGTATGTGGCGGTGTTGCCACTGCCCTTGACGGCGACAATATTAATGCCTCCCCCGCCACCGCCGGAAACGCCGATAGCATCGTTACTACCTGCACTCGAGTTGAAACGAACATTGAAATCCGCTATCATATATGTGTCGTCAACAATATACACATTCCCAGGTAGGTAGGCTCCGGCGGTTGCCAAAGTTGGCAAAGCCAAGACGGCTACCGCTACAAACGCGATTAGTGTTTGATAAAATCTTTTCATCTCTATATCTCCTTTCCAGTTAGTGTTCGTGTTTCTCTCCTCCCCCTGCCCTATTGCAGGGGAACTTGCTTCCTCCATATGTGAGGAGTAAAATCAAAAAAGTGGCATCCCCCCCTCAAGGCGTAACTCCTGCCTGTTTATTGCCCCATGTATTTTTTCTGCCAACTCAATCCTTTGCGATTCGGAAAGATTTTGAACCAGACCCCCTATGTTGAGATTGTCATCTTCCACCCAAACTCCTCGAGAAACAGCCTGATTTACAACATTCGTAGCGGTTTCCATGGATCTGTATCGCAAATTTGGATCAATGACGGTCTTTATCTCCTCGCTTGCGGCCAGTTTAGGTGTTTCATTTTTCGTATCTGTGGATAAGGGAATTGGGTTCGTCTTGCTTATTAAATACGGCTGGAGCTCTTCTCGTAGAACTTTTTGCACTGCTTCATGTAGCAATGCGGTATCCTTGAAGTTAGATGGCGGATTCGGCACATCATGCGTTACATCCGCTTCCATACGAGAAGACAAATCCATCGATTTTATGTTATTTCCCATCTCATTTAATTCTTTCAACATCGTTCGAAATATTTTTTCATGCTCTGCAGGCCCAGTATTGACGGGGGGCTGCGTTCCCTGACTCCAATGCCATAACAAACTCACAGTCATTGCCTGCGCCATGAAAACAGACAGCAAAACAACTTTAAACTGCGTATTAGTCATCTTCTCCGCTCCTCGCCTTTTTATGGATGCCACTCTACTTCTTCATCGGAGGTCATGTCAAGGGGGCGGGATTCCGTGGGTCTGCGTCAGATTTGTGGGTTTTTCTATTGACGTTTCTTTTTGTTTCTATTATTGTAGATATGTATCTACAATAAGGAGGATGTCCATGACAAAAATGAATGAATTAGAAGAGAGACG
>JACPZM010000039.1 GCA_016195485.1 Candidatus Troglogloeales bacterium
GTAAACGAGTCCAATGATAGCGGCCTTTATCGCGATCCGCGCGATAAACTTCAAGATCATATTTTTGATCCACAGCTTGATGATCCAAAATAAAACAATCGCAACGATCATCAGGAGGATATTTCTGATAAATGGGCTATGTAATCCGGTGCGTACAGCAGATTGCGTAACCTTTATTTCTGGTTTTACTTCTATTTTTGGTTTTATCTCAAGGCCATCTACCTGTTTCTGAAGCGATTCTGGCGCCGAATCGATATTATTGGTAAAGACAGTAACACCGTCCTTCCCCGTATATTTGTAGATTTTTGAGTCGATCTTTTGTAGGGCAGTCTCTGGGTTTGCCGCGTTTGCATCAATGGGGATCACAAGAAAAAGAAGGGCGAGGGTGAGGAATAGTGTGTGCATTGCAATAGGTCTCATAAAGGGTATATCTTACGGTATATGAAATGGGGCATTTTTTCAAGCGCATTATTTTTATTACTGTTGCTTGCCTGTGAGAAGAAACCGATTCCATTGGGAGATTATCCCGGCGCGCAAATTTTCAACGGGATTGTGCGGGCCGATGTCCGTTGCTATCGTTGTCATGGCGATATCGGACAGGGGAGTTCCCGTGCGCCGGCGCTGGTAACCAATGGGAAGACGATCCCGCGCGATCTTTTTATTAAAACGGTTTTAAATGGCCGCGACCGGATGCCCCCCTTTGAGTCTGTCCTTTCTGAAAAAGATATAAGCGAGATCATAACATGGCTGGAAGCTGTTGCCGTCTTACCCAAATAGCCTCGTCATGCCACATCAGATTACCATCCGATTTTTTGCTCATCTTAAAGATCTCGCGGGGATGGAATCTGTCTCCTTGCCCTTCGAACAAGATTGCCCGCTAAAACAATTAATTGCCCAATTGGAAGAGACGATCCCTGCTCTAAAGAGTCGAGGGGGTATTCAGATGGCCGTAAATCATGCGTTCGTGAACGATGAGGCGATTATTCATCCGGGGGATGAGATTGCCTTTTTACCCCCATTTTCCGGAGGCTGAAAATGATTCAATCTGCGGATTTCTCCGTTGAAGAAGAGATTGCCAAAATGAAAGCGATTTCCAGTCGGATGGGTGGCATTGTTACTTTTTTGGGAACGGCCCGCGACTTCTCAAAGGGCCATGATGTCGTCAAACTGACGTTTGAGCATTATTCTAAAATGGCTGAACAGGCAATGCTCAAAATTCGAGAAAGTGCATTAGAGCAATTCAGCATTATAGATGTAATGATGATTCATCGTATTGGGGAGATTGGGATTGGTGAAAATATTGTTTTGATTGTCGTCGGGGCGGAGCATCGACAGGATGCCTTTACTGCGTGCGCCTGGTGTATTGATGAACTCAAAAAAACGGTTCCTATCTGGAAAAGGGAAGAAACCCCAGATGGCCAGATTTGGGTCGAAGAACGCCCATAATCGTAATGACACGAAAATCTCAAGCGCGTCTCGCTCCCCTTCTTGAAACGCTTTATAAAATTTCTCCCCGTGCTCAAATCAAAGAAGACCCGATTGCCATTCCTCACCGATATACCGACCCAATAGAGATTGAGCTGGTTGGTTTTCTGACGACCTCTTTTGCCTACGGGCGCGCGCCATTTTTTAATGAGACGGTCGATAAAATTTTATCCCTTGCCAATGGCAAATCGTTCCACCATTATCTGCTGACTTTTAATCTTGCAAAAGAGCGTTCCCGATTTAACAGCATTTATTACCGATTTAATCGTTCTGAAGATATTCTCTGTCTTGTCTACATTATGAGCCAAATCGTAAAACAATATGGCGGAATAAAATCTCTTTTTATTGCATGCTATGAGAAAGATGACGAAGATATTGGGCCAGCCCTTTCACGATTTATCAAAAAGATCAGGGAGATTGATACAAAGCTGGTTTACGGGGTAATAGAAAAGCCGCCGGGCCTACTTCAGTTTTTCCCGTCTCCCGTTCACAATAGTGCGTGTAAGCGTTTAAACCTTTATCTCCGATGGATGGTTCGACCAGACGATGGAATCGATTTTGGCCTTTGGAAGGAGATTCCACCTTCCAAACTGATTATTCCATTAGATACGCATATCGCGCGCATCGGGCGGTATCTTGGTTTGACATTGCGTAAAACGGCCGATTGGACAATGGCCAAAGAGATTACGGCGAGCCTGAAAGGAATCGATCCAGTCGATCCATTAAAATACGATTTTCCGCTCTGTCATCTTGGCATATCAGGAAACTGTCCCATCTTGCCAAATGACAAAAAATGCTGTGTTTGCAAACTGTTACCTGCCTGTAAGAGGGGGATAGTCATTGTAAGGAACCATTTGTAGAGGCGACGCACGCGTCGCGCCTACGATACCTGTTTGCAGGTTTCGGATGCATGGTGTATAATACAAGTGGGAGGAAGAGTTATGGAATACACAGTAACGCAGGTTCGGAATGTTCTGAGGAATTATGAGAGCCTTGTGGTCAAAAAGAGGGGCGATCCGTTCAGAGCGGTCTCTACCAAGCAAACAGGGGAGGCCGATAATGTTTATATTTCCAAAGAAGGGTTGAGAAAGCTGGTAGAATTACAGCAGGTCGGCACAGATAACGTATAATGCAAATTCTGATGTTGCGGAATTAGAAATCGGACACTTGATAATTGTAAATTATCATCGGATGGGGTCGTCAAAACAGGGACGACCCCATTTTTTTTGGCTGGGAGCGCCCCCCCAGAAAAAACGCGCATTGATCTTTTTGGCTTCCTTCTGTTATAAACTGTGGCACAGAGGGTTGCGCTTTTTTGATCTTTATCGCAATGGGGCGAGGAGTAATGAGACCTATGTCTACGGTGCTTTTAATTAATTTTTCGCCCTCCGAGGGGGAAGCAGTGACGCGGTTTCTGACAAAGAGGCGCTACACCTGTCTTTCTCCTGTCCCTTCACTGGATGATCCGAGTCTATTTGCATTTTTTGAGAAGGAAGCGTACCAGCAGACACAGGTTGATGTCGCAATCATTCACCTGTCTGGGGAGTCGGCCTTTCTTGAAAAAGTGCATATTTTTTTAATGCGAATTCGCGAATTAAATGCTACGACCTGTGTTATCCTTTCTGGGAATCCGATTGCGATGGAGGAGTTGTCTGCGCTGCTTCGG
The DNA here is from genome assembly GCA_016195485.1 of Candidatus Troglogloeales bacterium. GTDB lineage: Bacteria > Nitrospirota > Nitrospiria > SBBL01 > SBBA01 > JACPZM01. The sequence continues at coordinate 3,152 of JACPZM010000039.1, forward strand.
GGCGGTGTTTATGATTATTTAAGATCTCCGCTTTCTCTCGAAAAACTTGATAATACAATTGAACAAGGACTTCAAACGCGGGAGCACGCAGAGGAGATTATTCGTTCTATGGCACAGGCGAACGAGCGGCTCCTTGCAGAGAAAGACCAATTGCAGATATGGACGCAGGATCTCTCCCGTATTTATCAGATCAACCAGACGTTGGCCTCGTTTTTAAATCCAGGGTTGACGATCAGCGCTTTTTCCGAAAGCCTGAAACAGCTCATTCCCTATGACACCCTTTCTGTCCTTTTAAAGGGACGAGGCGGAGCGGATCGTGTATGGGTTTTTCCGAATCAGGGCGAAGGAACGACCCAGAGGGACTCTATTAAGGAAGAGGCGAATTTATTAGGTCAAGCGTTTTCCCTGTGCCACGAGAAGGCAGAAACGCGACTCCTGTCGGATGGATCTGAAGTTTTGATTCCGCTTGTTACGGCCGCTGATCAATTGGGTATTTTGAGAATAACAAGGAGTCTGCACGGAACGCATAAACTTCCCCTGAACGAATATGAAACGCGGATCCTCCTGATGGTGACGACCTCCTTGTCTTTAAGCCTTCGAAACGCGGAAATGTACCAACGAGTTAAAGAATTGGCCGCTACGGACGAATTAACCCATATTTTAAATCGCAGGGCATTTCTCAATATATTGGAGCGTGAGTTGAAACGCTCCAATAGATTAGAAACCAAACTGGCATTGCTCTTAATTGATCTGGACCATTTTAAGGAAGTGAATGATCTTTATGGCCATCTTGCGGGAGATGCCGCGTTGCAAGAAATTGCTTTTTTGCTGAAACAATCGATTCGAGAGATTGATATTCTGGCCCGATACGGTGGAGAAGAGTTTGTGATTATATTGCCGGAGGTAGAACAAAAGGAGGCATATATCGCGGCAGAAAGAATCAGGAGTCTTGTGGGAACCCATATTTTCAGAAAAGATAAAGATCCCATTCACATTACGATTAGCATTGGAATGGCAATATTCCCTTTATCTTCGACCAAAGATCCGGAAGACCTGTTTCATCTGGCTGATTTGGCATTATACCTTGCGAAGAAGAAAGGGCGAAACAGGATTGAAATATCCCCTCCGGATGTAGAGAATACGGAACCTGATGAAGGGGTGGAAAAAACCGGTGAAAGAACACACGCCAAATAATATGCCAGATATGATGCAGGGCGGAGAGACAGACAACCTTGGCGATAGATATATTTCTGTTCCTTCGGAATGTCAGGCAATTTATCGCGTCGTGCCGTCGAATGAAACGGTGGAGATGTCCAACAATATCGGAAGCTCTCTTTTCCACGTTCCTGCCTTTCCCTCCCTGGCCTCGATCGATCCTTCCGAAAAACTTTATGAAAAGCGGGACGAAATCGATGCGGATCTAGTGGAATTGCTCCTCTGTTTGGACTGGAAGATGAATCTCCTTATTAAGATGCTTGCTCCACAGCAAGACGAAACAGTCTATCCCTATCGCGCGGCCATTAAAGAAATCAGCGTGGGGAATCTTAAAATAGGAACGCGCAACCCCCTTGCAATTGGAACGGTATTGGAATTCCACTTTGTTCTGCCGATTCTCCCATTTAAGGAGTTATTCTTGAGAGGGGAGGTCGCTAAGATAGGCGCGCACAATCTGGAAGAATATGATATTTCGCTCCATTCTCATCTTTTCAAAGAGTCCGACCGGGAACATCTCATTCGATACGTTGTCCGGCGGCAGTTTCAGATAAAACGCGAAAACCCCCGAAAACAACAGTGGGGATAGGGTTAAATCCAAAATCCGCATTAGGATTTTGGGGAAATGGCAAAGTCGCCTAAAGCACAAGGCCGCAGGCGATTTTGCGAACGAAGCGTACTTTTCGTACGGTGAGAAGCAAAATGGCCGAGAACGCAGTGGTTTTGGATGAATTTGCAATTCAAATTCCGCTATCGCGGAATTTGGGTTAGGAGCCGCCTACTCTTCAAAAAGGGCATCGATGAACGCGTGAATAGAAAATGGCAAGAGGTCATCTTTGGTCTCGCCCGTTCCCACGAAAAGGATCGGAACCTTTAACGCTTCTACGATTGATATCAGAATTCCTCCACGCGCGGCGCTATCGAGCTTTGTTAAAATAATGCCGCTTAACTTCATTGCCGCGTGAAAGAGTTTTGCTTGCGAAAGGGCATTTTGCCCGGTCATCGCGTCTAAAACCAGAACACGCTCATACCCCCCTGTAAGCTGTTTTGCAATCACCCGATCCATTTTCTTCAACTCCTCCATGAGATTATGATTGGTTTGAAGCCGCCCCGCGGTGTCAATGAGAAGATGATCAATCTTACGCGCTATTGCGGCAGAAACCGCGTCAAATGCAACGGATGTTGGATCGGCGCCCGGAGGCGCGGAGATGACAGATGCCCCCACACGTTCTCCCCAAATAGACAGTTGCGCTATCGCGCCAGCCCGAAAGGTATCCCCCGCTGCGAGCAGTACCGACTTCCCTGCCTGCCTGAATTGCGCTGCAACCTTTCCAATGGTCGTTGTCTTCCCAACGCCATTCACCCCGACAAAAAGGGTAACTGTAGGGGCGCCCTGCGGTAGGGGCGACGCATGCGTCGCCCCTGCAAGAATCCTTGCAAATTCCAGCTTCAACCTTTTCTTCAAAGAATCATAATCGGCAGGTTCCCCTTTTTGGAGCGATTCTTTCAGCGCGGTGATGAGTCGTTCTGTCACTGCGATTCCTAAATCGGCGCCGATTAAAACCTCTGTCAATTGATCCCATACCGCGTCGTCAACAAAAGGTTTCCCCGTGAAGATCGATTGTAAACCCTGGGATAAGGCTTGGCGAGTCTTCGTGAGACCGGTCGCCATCTTTTTTAAAATGTTCATCTTAAATCTATGATCTCCACCCCTTCTGGTATTTTAAACGAAAAAATCTGGTCCGAAAGTAATTTGTTGATCCGAAAGTTGGTAAATTGAAATTTGGATTGATTTCCATTTTCTTCGTGGAGAATAATCCCTTTAATGAAAAGTCCTCCTAATTTTGACAGAGGGGCAAGGGTAACAACCATCTGCGCCACCTGCGATCCTTTTTTTTGGGGCTTCAAAATCAACCGATTCTCTTTTTCCTGTGACAGATCAAAAAATGTTTCGATCTTTTCGATACTGAAGAACAGATCAATCGGCAGTCCGGTCTGCTTTTCGAGAACAGACTGGAGCACCTGTTTATTCTCGGGTGTGTAATGGAGAACGGCGTCGCCATCCACAAAAATCTGCTGGCGGGTCGGAGCAGAATAATCCCATCGCATCTTGCTACGCAGGCCGCGTTGGCCTCTCTTGAAGTAAACCTTCCCATTGGAATCTACAGTCGTATCAAAGCCCTCAAACGCAATGGATTGAGAAAAATCAGCCTCAATGTCGTTGATTTTCTCGTAAGTTTCATGAAGAGTCTGAATGGTTTTTTGAAGTGTATTGGCAAAAATAATAGAGGGTATAAAAAGGAGAATCGATAGGGTGATAACAGGAGAAAATTTCTTCATTACCCTGTGAAGGCGTCGTGGGTGTGTACGGCGGGATTTCTCTTCATTAAAAGCTCCCTCGGCTTGCTCCCAGTGGCAGGGCCGACGACGCCATCCTCTTCCATCAGCTCGATCATGCGGGCCGCGCGAGGATAGCCGACTCGCATTTTTCGTTGAATATAGGAAGCAGATGCCTGTCCGGAGGTAATGACCAACTCGCGCGCCATTTCGTATAACTCATCGCGGGCATCCAGATTTGATTCATTGTGAGAAGGGGCTTCCTCCTCCGAGACAGAAAAGAGATGTTCATAGTGCGGTTTCCCCTGATCTTTGATAAACGTAACGACCTGTTTGACCTCCTCTTCTGAAACGTAAGCACCGTGAATCCGGGTTAGTTTCGATGTTCCGGCAGACATGTAAAGCATGTCCCCTTTTCCTAATAGTTGATCCGCGCCATTGGTGTCCAAAATCGTTCGAGAATCGGTTTTAGAGGTTACGGCAAAAGCGATCCGTGCCGGGAAATTGGCCTTAATGACACCGGTAAGCACATCCACGGAGGGGCGTTGCGTCGCGAGAATCAGATGGATCCCTGCGGCGCGCGCCATTTGAGCAAGCCGCCCAATTGATTCTTCTACATCACGGGACGCGACGACCATTAAATCGGCCAACTCGTCGATACAAACGATAATATAAGGAAGCGGAACAAGCGGCGGCAGAGGAATGACCGGGACAGAACTATCCCGGGATTGTTGAAATGGGTCGAACAACGATTGCGTCTTAGGGGGCCGTGTTACATTTGCCCCGTTGGCAAACAGCCTATTGTAGGCATTAATGTTCCGAACTCCCATCTCGGCTAAAAGCTCATACCGTCTTTGCATCTCTACAACCATTCTCTTTAACGCATCAGAGGCCGCTTTTGGACGGGTAATGACGGGGGAAATAAGATGCGGAATTTCTTCGTAGAGGGATAGCTCCAGCATTTTGGGATCAATCAGGAGCAGTTTTACCTCGGTAGGTTTTGCAGAAAGCAGGATTGAAAGTATCATGCTGTTTAAGCCGACAGATTTTCCTGATCCGGTTGACCCCGCGATTAAAAGATGCGGCATGTCGGCAAGGTCTGCCGCAACAGGCGTTCCAAAAATATCTTTTCCCAGCGATAGACGCAATTTTGAAGTAAGCCTTGCAAACGAGGATGAGGCGATGATTTCCTTTAGAAGGACCTCCTCGCGTGCCCGATTTGGAATTTCAATCCCCACAACCGATTTTCCCGGAATCCGCGGCACAATCCTTTAATATCTGGGCTTGCGCCGCCAACTCTTCCGGGCTGACCTTTTTAACGTAAACCGGCGGATCCAACAAGAGCGACAATGGCGGAATCTGATAGGCCCCGTCTTCAGGCTCTGCATCGTCTTCCATATTGTGATCTGCAGTAAAAGGTTCTATCAGATCGGCATCCTCTTCGGGGGGGGCATTCCATGCAGGGTCGGTTACCTCTGCAATATTTTCTACTACATCGTCGTTGTCATGAGCCTCCTCTTCCACGATTGGCTTATGACGTTTTCTCTTTTGAATCTCTTTTTTAATCCATTGAAGAAGTTGAAGAGCCCGGAAAAGCGCCTCCTCAACAAGACGCGCGGGAGAAAATGGGGCAATCAACATGATGCCAAAAATCGAAAAAAAGAGGAGAACCAGATAGGTTCCGGTTAAGGCGAAATATGCGATTAAGAAGTGATTGACTGAAAAACCGATCGTGCCTCCTTTCAGATTAGGAAGATCGGACGATTGGAATAGTAGTTCTGCCCATGCAGCAAAAAGAATCAGCAGAATGCCCCATCCTATCTTTCTTCGCTTGGGTTTCGGTTCGACTTCACTTTTCAGGCATGAGAGTCCGAAAACAATTAGCGCAACGGGAAGAAAGTAAGCGCTGATGCCGATGACTTGGAAGAAGAAGTCGGAAGAGAACGCCCCGACTTTGCCAATGGCGTTTTGAATATCAGAATTAGTCGTAACCGTTGAAAAGGAAGAATCGGTCGGATGATAAGTGAGAAGGCTAATAGCAAGCAGGACGCCCAATAGGAACAGGAAAACACCTGCTATCTCTACCGCCTGACTTTTTTGAGTCGATGGCATCGTAATCTTTCGACAATCTACCACAGGGCGTCGTAGAGAAGCAAACCCGACCACTTTAACCAATCAAGCGCCCAACCGATTTTCGAATGCCATTTGTAGGGGCGGTTCGCGAACCGCCCTCACCATTCAGGGGTGAAGAAACAGAGCGCGAAGATGATCTATCGCTTCGTTAAATTGGTTTTCCCACATAGAAGGATGATCAGGCGATATAGACTCAATGAAAAAGAGCCAATGTAAATCTTATTGTTTCACAGGGCCTTAATCGGCAACGACCTGAATCCCCCCGCCCTCTTTATCGACTACGGGCATTGACTTATTACAATAGGGGCACTTTACATAGACCAGATTATCAAAGAGGCCGATACTATAGTGATTGACAAGCAGGTCAAACTCTTTTTTACAAACAGGACAAGCCGTGAGGTACCGTTTTAAATAGAGCCTTGTCTCTGCCTCCAGCACGGCGACTTTTTCCTGTAACGCAACAATGACCGCCTCTAAATGGTCAAGCCTTCTTTCTAATTTGTCTTGCATAAATTTTCCAAATCGTTCAGCGTTAGTTCTTCCAGACTGTCCACGACACGATCCGCAAACGGAAGAAGGCGTTCTCGCGAATACGAATTCGTCACCGCAACCGATTTCATTCCCGCCAATCGCGCGGCCGTAATCCCATGCACAGAGTCCTCAATTACAACACATTCGGCGGCGGCGACCGCCAGCGGTATAAGCGGCGGGGAGGCTCCGCCGGCTTTGCCGGTGGAGGGGGCAACACTAGCCCCTGAAATTGCTGGGCCGCTAAAATCCTGCTGGACGCCAGCAGAAGAATAATAGCGTTGGTTTAATTTAGCCAGCGCCGTTAAAAAAGATTCTGGATTGGGTTTTCCCTGTTTTACATCTTGTGCGCTTACAATAACAGAGAAAGCAGAACGGATACCAGCTTGATCCAGCGCAAACTTGATCTCTCCCCGAAAAGCGCCGGAGGCAATGGCAAGATGATATTGTCTGTGGATTTTTTTTACCAGATCGGAAACCCCCGGATAAATATACAGCTCCTGCTGGGAGAAGATTTTGTACAGCGCCATCTTCTGGTGAATAAGCTTTTTGATAGTTGTTTTATCAGTGGGGCGATGGTACGCGGCCATCACGGTTTCAAAACATCCCTTATCATCCATCGCAAGATAGGTCTGATCGTATTCTTCTTGGGTGAGCAGAATGCCGTAGCCTGCAAGTGTCATCTGAAACGCCTTCAGATGGAGCGGCTCGCTATCGACAATCACTCCGTCACAGTCAAAAATAATCGCTTTGAGCATATTGATTTACAGGCCATTACTACGCCTAACACTGCACGATCTCTATTTTTGCTTCGGTTATTTTTGGGTCGATGATAAAAAACCCCCGCAGATCAGGCGCCGTTTGTTCCAGCGAGATAATAAGATAAAAAACCTCTGGGTAGAAGGCCAATCGAACATCGGTTGCGGAAGGGAAGGCCGGCGAATGAGGATGCGAATGATAAATGCCCAACATCGTAAGATTGCGTTCCCGCATATTCCGCATCGCTTGAATCTGCTCTTTGGGGTCCATCATATACCGAACCGTTCGACTTTCTGCAATCTTTAATTCGGCAATCCTGGGATCATCGGCAGGGAGGTTCTTTATCTCATAAATTTCTGTAATGGTGGGGGCGGTTTGCAGGCCGCCCTTGTCTCCCGCGAGAAGTCCACAACACTCGTCAGGGGCTTCACGCCTCGCGTGGGCAATTATTTGATCGACTATTTTCTGAATAATTTTTGGCATAATGATAGAGATAGAAATTATGCAGGTCTGTTCCCCAATTACAAACTCGCCTTTAAAAACCGTATCATCTTCTCCGAGGTTTCCCATCCTTGTTGGACGCAATCTGGAATCCCCACCCCTTTGTATGCGGCGCCGGCAAGGAAAAAGCCAGGGTGCTTTGCTGACGCTTTCTCAATTTCCGCGATGAGGGACAAATGCCCAACGTTATACTGAGGATTGGCCTTTCGCCACTTATAAACACAGGAGGCTGTTGGCTCTCCTGAAATGCCTAAAACAGAACCACATTCCTTTGATACTGCATCCATTAACTGATCGTCGGGAAGATCAACGACTTCTTCTTGATGCGCGCCGCCCACAAATGATCGGATTAAGACCTCGGAGGCTGTGGCGCGGCCATCAAATTTACTGGAACTCCATGTGACCGCCAAGATGGTTTTTCTCTCAGCACGCGGAACGACATAGCCAAATCCCTTCAGAGGATGCGACAGATCCTTCCGCCGAAACCCCAACGAAACCGTGGCCGTCGAGACATATGGAATGGAGAAAAGTTGCCGCGATAATCGTTCATCCCACGGCTGTACAAACTCTGCCGCCATCGTTGCGTCAGTGGTCACCGCCACGGCATCTACGAGAAGTTTTTTTCCAGACAAAACAATCTCATACTGATTTTCTCTCGGAGACACCCGTACCACAGGTTGCCCCGTTTGTACCGTCACATCTTTTATCTGTTTCTGCAAAGATTGAATCAGACTGGACAGGCCATCTTTTAATGTTACAAATAGACTCCATCTCTCTGTGGGCGTGGCAGGCGGCGCCCCTACAGCAAGATGGGTATCCCATCGTCTCATCCATCCGCCCCAGATCAGACTTCCAAACTTTTGTTCCATCCCGGCAAACTGGGGAAAGGTTGCCTGAAGAGACAGCTTCTCCACATCGCCTGCGTAAATGGTCGCAAGGATCGGTTCTGCAAAGGTTGCGACCGCTTCTTCCCCCAACCGCCGCCGAACGAACGAACCGATACTTTCTTCCTGTACGTTATTCTCTCGGGGGATAAATAGATCAAGTCCCATTCGGGCCTTTCCTGAAAAAGAAACCAGCGGTGTGAGCAAAAATGGGGTGATTTTGCCGGGGACCATTAAATTCATCCCCTCCGGAAATTTTTGCAATTTCCCATGCGATAAAATATAGATGGCCTTATCAATCGGATTGGTCTGAACAATCCGATCAATCAGACCTAATTTACGGCAAAGATTAATCCCCCACGGTTTTTGCGAGAGAAACGAATCGGGACCTCCCTCGATAATAAAATCGCCCACCCGCTCGGTAACAATCTTTCCCCCTAATCGCGCGTCCGATTCAATCAGATTCACGTCGGCCGATACTCCTTCCCTATTTAATTTCTCTTGGAGAAAAAAGGCTGTGGAAAGACCTGTAATGCCGCCGCCAATAATTGCTATCTTTTTTTTCATCTATACTTGTTCTCTCTCTCCTCTGGTAAGGACTGACCCTACTGCAGAGGGGATCCCTCCCCTTTATAAGCCTTCTATGATTCACAAGTCCACTCGTGCTGTGACACGGAAGTAGCCCATCACGGTGAAGCGGAGTGATGGCTCCTCCCCCCTCCCTCCTCTCCCCAATGGGCAAGGGGGAAAATCACCTCCCTCACAGGCCAAAAAGTTTTGGGTAAACTCCAGAAA
>JACPZM010000040.1 GCA_016195485.1 Candidatus Troglogloeales bacterium
AAAAGATAACGGGTATACGATTTCCCGTTTCGCTGAAGTGTGGACACGTCCAGATACATAGTGGACACACAATATCACAATAAATTAAGCAATGTCAACATAAAAATATAAATAGTAGTGGCTACACTTTTAGCATAAAACCACAAAACATATTGAAAATAAAAGACTTTATTTAATTTTCATTAAAAAAGAGGGGGAACATCCGCTTGAGGGCACTCCCGAATGGGATCTGCTTTATCAAAAAACCCTTGCGGAAATGATGGATAAAAAGGGATTAGGCTAGTCCCACGATCGCGTTAACATAAGCCTCACGCCTTTGGCGTTTCCCTCGGAGACGACCGTCCAACCTTTATAAGGGCGGGTGAAGGGGTAACTGGTGACGATTCCAATCGCCGCGCCGGCCAGCACATCGTGAACAAAATGCTCCCGTGATTCTACGCGGCTGTAGCCGACAAATGCCGCCGCAACATAAGCAGGACATCCAATCAAACAGCCGTAACGCTTACGCATAAACTCTGCCGAAGAAAATGAGATGGCGGTGTGTCCCGATGGAAAAGAACGGCTCCCTCCGTTGGGCCGAGTCTCCGAAATAGTATGTTTTAAGCCGTAAGTGATTCCCATCGTGACGACAGCGGATTCCCCAAACTGCAAGGCGCCGGGGAGATCGTGATGAAAGAGGGTCGTTCCGAAAGCCGTGGCAGGCAGCAGATATTGCAACGCATCCCCCACAGACGCAATGTCGTCGCCAGCCCAAACACGGCGCGGAAAAGAGGCAATCAACAGGAATAGCCACAGGATGCTTATTTTCATTTTGCGTATGATAGGCCGCGTCCTTTCTGATGTCAACGACAACGATAACAAAGCGCATCGCCGATGGAGGTGAATTTGACCTTCATGTCCTATTTCATATACCCTGTGCAGGTTTTCGTTATATTGAGCGGAGAAAAGGGGAGAAAAGGGAATACAGTGAAACAAATTTCAGTCAACGATAAAAATTTTAACCGCGTTTATACAAAAATTTTAAATCGTCTTCCTGTCTTGGGGGGCGCTGTGGATGTCGCAGTCAAAACGATTTTAGAAGCTGTTCGAAAGGAAGGGGATCGCGCGGTACTGCGTTATGCAAAAAAATTTGATCGGGGTTCCATCTCCGCTCAAACCATGCGTGTAATTCTGGGGACACCATTCATTCTGGGGACACCATACTTAATTATTGCCTTTCTTTTTTAGACCGGCCTTGGTATTATGCCGATTGCGAAGGCGGTCATGCCGCTTACGGCCGGCTGCCTCCTCGCATTAGGGGAACTTTAATGGAGACACGGGTTCCATGCTCCTGTTCCGACTCGATAAAGAACGTCCCGCCCAAAAGCTCTATACGGCCCTTCATCCCAAGAATGCCAATTCCCTTTCTCTTGCCCTGTGGAAGACAAAAATAACGTCTGGTATCAAATCCTCTCCCTTGATCCGTAATTGAAAGATGCAGGTAGATATCCTTCTTTTCAACCGAGATTGCGACCGATTTTGCGTGAGAGTGCTTACTGACATTTTGTAACGCCTCTGAAACAACACGATAAAGATGTATCTCCAACCAGGGCGAAATCGATTTAATCGCGGAAGGGGCATTCAACTGAACCGACACCCCAGTTGATTTTGAAAATGCCTCGGTAGCCCCTCGAAGCGCTGGAATAAACCCCTGCTCCTCCAATTGGTAGGGATAAAGATCGGTAGAAAGTTTTTCGAGTTCAGAAACGGCCTTCTCCAACTTCAAACAGGCATCTTCTAACTGTTTTTTGGACTCGATTTGTTCAAGAGGGAGCGTTTTTCCTGCTTCTTTAATCTGCTTGCTCACCTGTTCCAGCAGAACGCCAGTTCCGTTTCCAAACGCAAGCGCGGTCTGACGGCGCTCTTGCTCGTGGGTCTGCAAGATTGCCAATGAAAGGTGATCCTGTCTCTCCTGCCTCTGCAATGCTTCTTGATATTTTATCGCCATATCAATAGCAATTGCCGCAGAAGGAGCCAATCCCACAACGGTCTCTATCTCTGCTTCCGTAAAGGATCGAAAGTAAGCCGTTTCATCGATGATGAGCACCCCGATAACCCGCTCCCGGGCGACCAGCGGAATCGATAACAGTGATCGCGATCTAAAATGGTCTGCCCATTTCTTTCCAATTCGAATATCAGAAAGGGCATTTTCAACGACCATGAAATGATTCTGTTTGACTGTAAGAGGGACAACCCCGTTCTCATCCATTCGGATTTCAACATCGGTTATCCCCTCCGGCGCATGGTTTGAAGAGGCCACACCGTAAAGAAGGTTTTTTTGTTCATCCAATAAAAGGAGGTAGCAATTGCTGGCGCGAAGAATAGATGTAACGCCATTTAATAAAGAGGGGATAACAACAGAACCCCCTTTTATAATGGATCGACCCAACGACTGGGCCAAGGCCATTGTCTCCACTTTATTGGAAAGCAAGTTCCAGTTTGACATTGTATCTAAAAGAAAACCAATCTTCTCGCCAACAAATTCCAGGAGTTTTAACTCTTTTTGAGAGAAGGTTTGCGTGCGATGGAAAAGGGATAATATGCCCCACGTCCCGTTTTCGGAACGAATGGAAGTCATGATGGCGGACTGGAAGGGGGCCTCCCCGCAGAGCCGTTTTTTTAAAGAAGATTTCCAATCTTGAAAAGGAACCAAAATGGGGAAACGTCTATCAAGCGCCTTTCCCAACATTGGATCGGGCTTGACACCGGACTTATCAATCCGCTTCACGATCTCACCCGTTATACCCTCATAAGCCACAGGGAAAAGGCGCTGGGATTGTTCTTCGAACTTTAGAAGATAGCCGCTATCGCATCCCAACAACGCTACAATTTTTCTCAAAATCTCTTTTGAAAAATCTTCCCCCAAAAAGACAGAGGAGAGCGCGGGGAAAAACGATTCCAGAAGTTTAATTTTAAGGTCTATTTCAGGGGCTCGCGTCGCCCCCTCCACCCCCTCACGCTCGCGTCGCTCGCTGGGTCGCTTCGCTCCAGTCTGGTCTGTTTCAGCCGCTTCTTGATATTTGGGAGGCGGTTCCTTTCCCTTTATGCTTAACGGAGGGGGTTCCCTTTTCTTCATTTCCTGAACCGGCGCTTTGATGTCTATCACAGGGATTGGTACTTCAAGTTCTTCTCGCACCGGCAAAGCAGGAGACTCTACTACGGGAGATTCCATTGTCGGAACCACAGGGACAGACACTGTTTCCTCTTTTACCGGCGCCACGGGACAGGTTATTTCGCCGGGGGCCGGCGCTTCCGTTGGCTTTATGCCGCGTTCGATGAGAGCCGAAACAATCTTTTTGGAGAGGAATAAAAAGAAGTCACGATGATCTTCGGCAAGCGCGTTTGATTTGTTATACCCGATACAAAGTGATCCGACTCGAATACCTTCATGAAAGAGGGTTGTTCCAAAAAAGGTAGAGACGGGCGTTCCCCGGATCATCTGGCCAATAAAGGCACGATCTTTTGATATATCTTCTGAAAAGAGGTCTGCCCCCTTCTGAAAGACAATGGTTGGAAGGGATTGCCACGCGCGGGGAAGGAAACCTTTTTCCCTGAAGTCATTGATTAGCCCGACAGAAGAGAAGTAGAACCATTGCTGTAACAGCTCATTCCATCCAAAGAGAAGCACAAGGTCGGCCATCATCTCTTTTGCAATTTGCTCAACTAACTGATCTAAAAAGGCTGAAGAATTGCCTTCTGAAGAAGGAATATCTGTGAGAAGACTTGTAAAGGTCTCAATGTTTTTTGGCGAGGATGGGTTGCCAGTCTCCGGTATTTCCTTTGTTGTCCCTGTTGCTATTTCAAACGAACGCGCCTCGTTATCCATGCCTGATCCTCGTTAAACCAATTTGTTTTTAATCACATGCTGAATACATGAAACCGATTTTTCAAATCTAACATAGCCTCAATTGGATGTCAAAAAAATACTGGTGGCCAAGGCCATTCTGGAAGGGGATAGTGCTTACGTGTATCATCCCATGTTACTATGGCGTCTATGTTATTTAAGCAAATGACGATTATTGGGGTGGGGTTTATTGGCGGTTCTTTGGCATTAGCCGCCAAACGGGCAGGAGTTGTAAAGACGGTTGTTGGCTACGGGAAAAAACGGGGAGATTTACATAAGGCCGCTTCTATGGGGGCGGTGGATCGATATTTTTTAACGCTGCCAAAGGCGGTTGAGGGGGCAGATTTAGTTGTGCTCGCCACACCTGTCGCGGCATTTGAACAGATCATATCGGCCATGGCCCCTTATCTGAAGATTGGGGCCGTGGTCACCGACGTGGGGAGCGTGAAAGGGGAATTGGTTTATAAAATGGAGTCGTTGCTTTCGGGACGCGCTTTTTTTGTGGGGGGGCATCCGATGGCCGGTTCGGAAAAATCGGGGATTCAATCGGCCTTTCCAACCCTTTTTGGTAAAGCGCTTTTTATCCTGACACCGACTTCAAAAACAGATAAAAAGGCGATTGAAAAAGTTGCCGCGCTTTGTAAGGGGATTGGGGCAGAGGTTGTGAAAATAGATCCAATAAAACACGATCAGATCATGGCCGTCGTGAGTCATCTTCCGCACCTTGTTGCATATAGCTTAATGGAACTCTTTTTTCATCCTCGCCTTATCAAATCGGATATGCTTTCCTTTGCGGCCGGCGGCCTGCGCGATTTTACCCGCATTGCCGAAAGTGCGCCCAACGTATGGCATGATATCTTTCTGTTAAATAAAACAGCCGTCGTAGAAGCAATTGATTTATATCAGGAGACACTAGAGAAGATGAAGAAGGCCATTCTCGCAGCGGAGAAGGGAGATGAAGACGCACTTTTCAAAATTCTAAACAACGCCAAAAGCGTTCGAGAAAAAATACGACCATGAAACTGCGTGGAGAGGTAACCGTTCCGGGGGACAAGTCGATCACGCATCGCGCTATTATCCTTGCAGCGATAGCGGAAGGAGAGGGTAAGATTATTGGATGGCTTCCTTCTGAAGACTGTCGCCGCACATTAGATGCCGTGCGGGCAATGGGTGTTTCCATTCAAGAAGATAGACAGACCCTACGGGTCAAAGGATGCGGTCTTTCTGGACTCAAAGAACTGGAAGATGTCATTGATTGCGGGAACTCCGGAACGACATTGCGACTCTTAACCGGTCTATTATCCGGACAGCCTTTTTATTCGACGCTAACGGGGGATGGCTCTCTGCGGAGACGGCCGATGGGCCGCGTGGTCGACCCGTTGCGTAAAATGGGCGCCCATCTCCACGGACGATCCGGTAGCACACTGGCCCCTTTGACTATCACTGAAAAAAAATTGTCCGCTATTTCATACACCTTGCCAGTTGCGTCGGCACAGGTGAAATCAGCCTTACTGCTTGCGGGTTTGAATGCTGAAGGGACAACCGTTATAACCGACCCCTACGAGACTCGCGATCATACGGAACGGATGCTCGAACATTTTGGCGCAGCGTTTAGACGGGAAGGGAATCGTTGTTCTATTACGGGAGGAAACCAATTTTCTGGAAAAACGATTTATGTTCCAGGTGATTTTTCTTCCGCCGCCTTCTTGATCGTTGCGGGTTTGATTGTCCCAGACTCAGTCATTACAATTAAAAATGTTGGGATAAATCCGACACGGACTGGGCTTCTTGATATTTTAGAGAGAATGGGGGCGAAGATAGAAATAACCGACACTCAAACAATCTGTCGCGAGCCTGTTGCGAATATCAAAATTGTTGCAAGCGACCTGAAGGGTGCGGATGACGTAGGGGGAAAGATCATTCCCAGAATGATTGATGAATTCCCAATCCTCTGTATTGCCGCGGCTTGTGCAGAAGGAGAGACTATTATTCGTGGGGCAGAAGAGTTACGGGTGAAGGAGTCCGATCGAATCGCGACGATGGCAAGAGCGCTACGAGCGATCGACGTGGTCGCAGAAGAGCTTTCAGATGGAATCCGAATCATAGGAACAAAAAGATGGGTTGGGGGGAAATGCGAAACGCAGGGAGATCACCGAGTAGCAATGGCAATGAAGGTCGCTCAGCTTCGGACAGACGGAGAGATAAAACTCGATGATGAGACCTGTATTGACACATCGTTTCCCGGATTTAATCATTTCTTAACCCAATTACAGTACCA
>JACPZM010000019.1 GCA_016195485.1 Candidatus Troglogloeales bacterium
GACACGGAAGTAGCGGAACAAAATGAAAGTGATGGATTCGCGCTCATGGCAAGGCGCAAGCCACAGCAAAGGCTTCCTGCCTTTGCAAGGATTGCAACGCAGCCATGGGCACAAATACGCGCTTTCATGTTTCGATATTTCCGTGTCACAGCGCTAGATGGGGGGCATATAATATCTGAATGAGATTTCCGTCCGGGTCTTTTATATAAAACGAATAGCTCCCATCTCGATGGAGACGAACAGGTTTCACGATCGGCACGCCCGCTTGCGTCATCTTCGTCGCAGTCTGGTCTACACTCTCTTTGTTTGCGACGATAAAGCCAAAATGATCGAGCGGGTCCATTTTGTCTTGACGGAAAGTTTCTCCGTCTGGTATCTGATGAAGCGCTAAATTATCCCGTCCCAGGGATAGGTAAATATTGTCGGCGTCCGGCTCCCAGACCACTTCCATCCCCAGGATATTCTGATAGAAGGCGCGCGCTTGCGCGAGGTCTTTAACCTTTAGCGCAAGATGCCACAAACCGACCAATGAAAGAGGGTTTCTCGTTGTCATCAAAGGGAACACCTCCCCTTTATTTAAAGGGGAGGATGGGTGGGGTTAATCCCCTGCTACCACTTATGCGTCGTAATAGAGGAAGAACTCATACGGATGGGGACGAAGCCGCATCGGGTCAACCTCTTTGGTCTTTTTATACTCCAGCCATGTTTGAATAATCTCCTCGGTAAAGACGCCGCCTTTCAATAAAAAGGCGTGATCGGCATCCAATGCCGCTAATGCCTGATCCAGACTCCCCGGCATCACCGGGATATTCGCGGCCTCCGCAGGGCTTAACTCGTAGAGGTTCTTGTCTGTCGGCCCTCCGGGATGAATCTTATTCTCAATCCCATCTAATCCCGCCATCAGCATCGCGCTAAAGGCAAGGTAGGGGTTGCAGGTGGGGTCAGGGAAACGAACCTCAATCCGCTTTGCTTTTGGATTATTAAAATACATTGGAATCCGAATACTGGCGCTTCGATTCCGACTCGAATAGGCAAGATTCACAGGGGCTTCAAACCCGGGCGTCAACCTCTTATAAGAGTTTGTCGTTGGATTGGTGAGCGCCGCGATGGCATGGGCATGTTTTAGAATGCCGCCGATGTAATAGAGACATAGCTCGCTGACACCGGCATATTTATCCCCCGCAAAAAGCGGTTGCCCATTCTTCCAGATACTTTGATGGGTATGCATCCCGGAGCCGTTATCCCCAAAAAGCGGCTTGGGCATGAATGTCGCTGTTTTGCCATACCGTTTTGCCACATTCTTAACGATATATTTATAGACCATGATGTTATCGGCCATTTTCACTAAGCTATCAAAACGCATATCGATCTCCGCCTGGCCTGCCGTTGCAACCTCATGGTGGTGTTTTTCAATGACGATCCCTGTCTTCTCCATCTCACGCACCATCTCGGCCCGAATATCTTCCTGGCTGTCGGTAGGGGAGACCGGGAAGTAGCCTTCCTTATGACGGGGGCGATTACCCGAATTGCCCCCCTCTTTTCCGGCGTTCCAAATCCCCTCATCAGAATCGATAAAGTAGTAGCCAGATTGCGCGTTCTGATCAAAACGGGCATTATCAAAGATGAAAAATTCGGCCTCCGGACCAATATAAGCTGTATCGCCAATCCCGGTGGATTTTAAATATCCCTCCGCCTTTTGCGCGAGGGTACGCGGGTCTTTTTCGTATAGCTTTCCCAGTACCGGATCCTTGATATTGCATGTAATTGATAGCGTTGGAATCTTTGTGAACGGGTCCATAAAGGCCGTATTGGGATCAGGCACGGCCAACATATCACTGTCGTTAATCGCCTGCCAGCCTCGAATGCTTGATCCATCCAGCCCGGACCCTTCTTTGACCACTGCTTCGGTAAATTCACCAATCGGAATGGCAAAATGTTGCCACGTTCCCGGAAGGTCGACAAACTTAAAGTCAACCATCTCCACCTTGTTCGCCTTTGCGTACTCTA
This sequence comes from Candidatus Troglogloeales bacterium, assembly GCA_016195485.1. Lineage (GTDB taxonomy): Bacteria > Nitrospirota > Nitrospiria > SBBL01 > SBBA01 > JACPZM01. Next base: position 2,008 of record JACPZM010000019.1, read on the forward strand.
CCACTTCTTTTGCTGTCATGTTCACTCCTTTTGTTTATGTTTTTGTTACTTCCCTTTATCAAAATAGCGATTGGTAATCGGCATTCTTCGATCTTTTCCCAATCCCCTTGGGGTAATCTTCACCCCCAAGGGCGCCTGCCTTCTTTTGAACTCCGAATTGTCCACTAACGAAATAACTTTCGCAACTGTCTTCGTATCAAACCCCATTTTCACAATTTCATCAAAAGAGCGGTCTTTCTCAATATACGCTTCTAATATGGGGTCTAATATCGCATACGGGGGAAGCGTGTCGCAATCTTTCTGGTTGGACCGCAACTCCGCCGTGGGGGGGCGTGTTAATATCCGCACTGGAATAATACCTCCTTGTCTGTTGCGATAACGCGCAAGTTGATAAACGACTTTTTTCCATATATCTTTTATGACAGCAAAGCCGCCGGCCATGTCGCCATACAAGGTAGCATAGCCAACACTCATTTCGGACTTATTCCCGGTTGTCAAAACAAGCCACCCAAACTTATTAGACAGGGCCATGATTATATTCCCGCGAATCCGAGATTGCAAGTTCTCTTCGGTGGTATCTGTGGGAAGAGCGCCAAAGGAAGAAGCGAGCAAATCAAAATAGGCGCGAAGAGGCGGTTCAATGGAAATTTTAATCAATCGAATTCCCAAATTTTCAGCCAGCCGCTTCGCGTCCGCATCACTTTCCTTGGATGTGTAACGCGACGGCATGAAAACGCCCACAACATTCTTTCTACCAAATGCGTCTACGGCGATAACGGCTGTCAGCGCGGAATCAATCCCCCCAGAAATGGCAATGACCGTTTTCTTAAATTGATTCTTATGAACATAATCAAAAACCCCCATTTGTAGCGCCCGATAGATTTCTTCGTTTTGAGTAAGCCTCTTTTCTATTATCCCTCTCCCTTGGGGAGAGGGTAGGGTGAAGGGGCTTTGAATAGGAACATCCGCAATCATCAACTCCTCCTCAAACGATTTCCCCCTTGCTAACAGCTTTCCTTTTGCATTAAAAATTAAACTTCCGCCGTCAAACACCAGTTCGTCCTGTCCGCCGACCATATTCACATAGGCGATAAAGACCTTATTTTCTTTTGCCCGAACCGCCAGCATCTTTTCACGACTTACTCCCACACCCATTCGATAGGGAGAATCGCTGATATTGATAATCAGTTTTGCGCCCCCTCTTCGCGTTTGGGCGCGGGTTGGGCCGTCTTCATGCCAGATATCTTCACAGATATTGACGCCAACCATCACGCCCTTTAAGACAAAAACGGGGGTCAACAGTCCCGACTGAAAATAACGCGCCTCATCGAAAACCCCGTAATTGGGCAGATGACATTTGTGGTAAATGAGCTGAATCTTTTTGTCATAAATGACTGCGGCGGCATTATGGATATTTTTGCCTGACTTTTGTGAATCAACAAATCCAATGATCGCGGCGATACCGGAACAGTGAGGCACGATCTTCTTTAATTGATTTATATTATCTTCAATGAAATGGGATTTTAAAAGAAGATCTTCCGGTGGATATCCGGTCAAACAGAGTTCTGGAAAGGCGATGAGGTCAACCCCCTTCCTTTTTGCCTGATCGATACGGTCTATTATTTTTTGCCCGTTTCCGGAAATATCCCCGACGGTGCTATTGATTTGGGCTAACGCAATTTTTAAGGTTTGCATTTCTACTCTTGTTACGATCAAAGAATACAATGGGAGGCTTGCCCTTTTCCGGCAATGTTAGAAATAATCCAATCCTCGATTCGACCGATCATTTGGTTAAAATCTTCGGGCTTTTCAAAGCCGTGATCGGCGCCGGAAATCAAAACCAGTTCTTTTTGGGGACGAGCGATTCGGAGCGTATCAAACAGCCTGATGCTTTGATCCACCGGCACATCGTCGTCGGCATCGCCATGCACAATGAGCGTCGGGGTCTTGATATGGGCCGCGTCTGCGTAAGTGTTAAACTTTAATAAATCGGCGTAGAAACCATATTCCAGCCGGGCCTTTTGGTCATCGAATATAAAGGAGAACAATCCTTCTTTTTCCCAATTGGCCATGCCGTCCTTGCCTAGCCTGCTCTGCCAGAGAATAGGATAGTTTGAAACCGGACATTTGAGCGCAAGGCTTATCAGCTCTTTATGTTTTGCGGCCGTATGAATGGCGATGAGGCCCCCAAAAGAAGAACCGACCAGCGCTATTTGTTCATATCCGTTTTTCTTGATCCACGC
>JACPZM010000034.1 GCA_016195485.1 Candidatus Troglogloeales bacterium
GAGTCTGCCGTTGCCATTGCGCTGGCCCCAATCAGAGCGATCTTTCCATCAAAGAGATTGGGCGCCGTCTGTCCGGCAACAACGTCGGCTGCTGAATAATACGGGAAGGTCTTCTCTTTGCCAAAATAATCAATCAACATCCTGCCGATCTCATCGGTTGGAATTTCAATTTTGCCCAGGCGAACACCTTCACCCATTTTAAGCTCCATTTCCATTTCGCTTAAGCCCAGATCAAGTCGAGTCGCTTGCAGCGTCATTGTGGGATAGTAGTCTTCTCCATATTTTACGACGAGTTGATCTCTTCTTAATACCCCGTCCTTGTCTGGCAAAGTATAGACATGGCCTAACGCCCCTGCCACATCGCCAAACAAGGCCAGCGGGGGTAAAGCCCCAATGGCTTGAGGGGCATCTCTTAAGAGAGCGCCCTTTTTAACACGTCCGTAAGTGGAAAATTGAATTGTTTCCGGGATCTCTTTTGAGAACTCGCTTACTGTTTGATACGTCGTTGGGACATCCAGGACAAATGGAAGAACCACATTCCCGGCCCTTTTAATGGCTTCTTTAAAGGCCAAATCCCCCGGAGAAAAAACCTCTTCTTCCCCGGGACCCTTTGTCTCCATCACCAGCTCTTTCTCTGAAAAGATTATATCGAATAATATGACCTTCGCCCCTCTCGCCGAAAGATGATTGACCAAATCTGCCATCCTGGCGCGAGGAGGCGGCCAGCGCCCCCATGCTCGAATGGTCTTCTCATCGATGGTCACAATGACAACATGGCCTTGCGGCTTTTGCTCGCCACGGATCCAAAATAGAAGATCAAGGGCCTTTAACTCCAATCGTTCCATAATGGGAAGATCGATAAAAATAAGGGTGCAAGAGAGCAGGAGGACAATAGGAATGAGTAGATGGCCTAGCTTTTTAGTCTTTGCCTGTGTCCATGCCATTGCGCGTCCGTTCTGCGTTGGGCCTGCGTTCCTTTATGGCGTTACCTTTATCCTCTCCATCATAAGGAACGGCCTTACAGATTCGAAGGCCCGGGCAGGGTGTGCGCCTCTACCGGGCCTAACGCGGTCAACGAGATCGATTTTGAATGAAAAAGGGTGTTTGCAACTTCGTAAACCGATTTCAATGTCACACGATTTATTCTTCCAATGACCTCCGTAAGCTTAAACTGACGGCCAAAAGACAGCTCATCTTTTGCCAGACGACTCATCCTGCTGCTACTGCTCTCCGTGCTTAACAGAATGTTTCCCTTGATATGCTCTTTTGCCTTTTTGAGTTCCTCGGCGGCAACCCCTTTTTCCTTCATTTTCCTGATCTCTTTAAAAATAAGCTCGACCACCTTGGGCGCGTTCTTTGCCCCTGTGCCGGCATAAATTGTGAAGAGACCGCCGCCTTGATAAAAGGAAGGAGAGGAGTAAATGGAATAGGCCAATCCTCTCTGTTCCCGCACTTCCTGAAAGAGGTGGGAGCTGACTCCCCCGCCCAAAATAATATTAAGGAGATGGAGCGCTTCCCGTTGCGGGTGTGTGATTGCCAATCCGGGGGTGCTGATGCACAGATGCACCTGCTCTAACTTTCGCTTCTTGACCTGAAATTGAGGCGTCATTGCAGGGGAAATTCTAGGAATCAAACGAGTGTTGTTTCTTTGATACGACCCAAAGGCCTTTTGTAGAAGAGCAATCAGCGTGTCAAAATCAAACCGGCCCGCAACGGCAATAACAATCTGCTTCGGGTCGTATGTCCTTTCCAAAAAATGAATGATCTTTTTCCGGTTCATTTGATTCAAGGTTTCGATTGTTCCCAGAATGGTGCGACCCAGAGGGCTTCCCTTTAACGTATCTTCAATATGAAGGGTATGGACAAGGTCTTCCGGATCGTCTTCAACCATTTTGATCTCTTCGATCACAACTTGCTTCTCTTTCTCAATCTCACGCGGATCAAATTTGGAATGATGGAAGTTATCCGACAGAATCTCAACGGCCTTCGGCAAGTGATCTGTTAGGACCTTCGCGTAAAAAGTGGTGTTTTCCCGAGAGGTAAAGGCGTTTATCTCGCCGCCAATCGCGTCAATCTCCTGTGCGATTTCTCCTGCTGATCGTAGCGCTGTTCCCTTGAAGAACATATGCTCCAGAAAATGAGAAATGCCATGCTCATGCGCCTCTTCGTCGCGCGATCCGATATTGACCCACAGGCCAATCGAGACCGATTTAACCGACGACATCCGTTCTGCGACAACCCGCATGCCATTTGTAAACTCTACTTTTCGAATCATATTTTCTCCAGTCAACTCCCCCTGCCCCTTCTTTATTGGGGAGGGGGCGCCTCCCCCCCTTTAGTTAAAGGGGAGGCAGGGCAGGGTTAATCCTTTGGCAACAGTTCTTTTCGAGAGAGCCGAATCTTTCCTTGTTTATCAATTTCCAACACTTTGACCTCGATGACATCCCCCTCTTTCACCACATCGGTCACCTTATCAACCCGCTCATGCGCAAGTTGTGAAATATGGACCAACCCATCTACGCCGCGCTTTAACTCCACGAAGGCTCCAAAATCCATAATCCGAACGACCTTTCCCGTGTAGATACGGCCGACTTCAACATCCTCTCCCATGGCCTTGATCATTTCAACCGCGGTTTTCACCGCCTCCGAGTTTGCCGAGGAGACATTAATCGTTCCGTCATCTTGAATATCAATCTTTACGCCGGTCTTCTCGATAATTCCCTTCACATTCTTTCCCCCAGGCCCAATCACGCCGCCCACCTTTTCCGGCCGCACCTTCACCGTGACAATCCGCGGCGCATAAGTCGACAGCTCCGCGCGAGGATTTGCAATCGCCTTTTTCATCTCGCCTAAAATAACAAGACGTTCTATTTTAGCTTGATCCAACGCCCGCTTTATAAGTGTAAGATTGAGCCCATGAATCTTAATATCCACCTGAATCGCGGTTATTCCGACTTCGGTTCCCGCAACCTTGAAATCCATATCCCCCACATTATCCTCAAGACCGGAAATATCAGAGAGGATTTCAACATCATTGCCTTCTTTCACCAACCCCATCGCAACCCCTGCCACTGGACGGGTAATGGTTACCCCCGCGTCCATCAAGGCCAATGTGCCGCCGCAGACGGTTGCCATGGAGGAGGAACCATTTGATTCCAAAATCTCCGAAACAAGTCGTAGCGTGTAAGGGAAATGTTCCTTGGCTGGAATGACCGGTTTTAATGCCTTTTCCGCCAGCGCCCCATGTCCAATCTCCCGGCGTCCCGGACTTCGCAGCCCTTTTGCCTCCCCTACGGAGAACGGGGGAAAGTTGTAATTCAACATAAATTCTTTTCGGGTTTCCCCTTCCAGAGACTCTACTCTTTGTTCATCATCTTTTGATCCCAATGTAATCACCGACAGGCTTTGCGTCTCGCCTCGCGTGAAAATGGCAGAACCATGCGCGCGAGGAAGAACGGAAACCTCACAGGTAATCGGACGAATATCCCGAATTCCCCGGCCATCGGCGCGAACCTTTTGATCTAAAATCCGGCGGCGTATTGTCTGTTTTTCCACCTCACTGAACAGCGCAGAAACCTCTTTGGATCGATCCTGTGATGGATCGGCCTGTCTTACTTTCTCAATCTGTTCTGCCCGGATTTGGTCAAATTGCGCCTTTCGTTCCGCCTTCCCCGAAATCAGTAACGCCTTTTGTATCAGCTGCTCCATTTCCGGCTTCCATTGCGCGACAAACGCTTCGTCTCGTTGTGCAATCGCGCCCTGCCGCTTGGCCTGTCCAATCAGGGTATGCAATTCATTCTGAAAAGGAATCGTGGCTAAAAGCGCGTTATGTCCAAAGGCAATCGCTTCTCCAACAACCTCTTCAGGAAGCTCCCTCGCCTCACATTCGATCATGGTCACCGCAGTCTCGCTCCCCGAGACGAGAATGGAAAGGTCGCTCGTTTTCATCTCCGAGAAAGTGGGATTAATAACAAATTGGCCGTTGATCCTTCCTACCCGCACCGCGCCAACCGGCCCATAAAATGGAATGTTCGACAGCGTCAACGCCGTAGACGCGCCAATAACCCCCATGATCTCGGACGCGCCATTCTGATCAGAGGAAAAAACCGATGCAATAATTTGCGTTTCAAAAAACCAATTTTTTGGGAAAAGAGGCCGAATGGTTCGATCAATAATCCGACAACCTAAAACCTCCTTTTCCGAAGGCCGACCTTCGCGCTTGAAAAACCCGCCCGGTATTCTTCCAGCGGCATACGATTTCTCCTGATAGTCCACCGTTAAAGGGAGCTGATCTGGCCAGATGCCTATTTTCTCGGAAGCAACTGCAGTCACCAACACCACTGTGTCCCCATATTGAACCCAGACTGCACAGTCTGCCTGACGCCCCACCCGTCCTACTTCCAAAATCATTTTCTTTCCAGCAACCTCTGTTTCAACTCGATGTATCATTATTCATTTTCCTTTCGTTCGTTTTATTTGTAGGCACACAAAACTACAATAAGAGGATAACCCTCAAACCCCACCTAACCTCCCCTTTTACTCAAGAGGGGGTAGGGGGAGTTTTTCCTACTTTCTTAATCCCAGTTTTTTTAAGATAGTTTGGTATCGTATTGCATCCGACTTTTTTAGATAATCAAGCAGTTTTCTGCGTTGATTGACCATTCGGAGCAAACCCATCCGAGAATGATGATCCTTTTTATGAAGATCAAAATGACCCGAAAGGGATGTGATCCTATTGGTCAGAAGCGCGATCTGCACCTCCGGAGAACCCGTATCTGTCTCATGTACAGAAAACTCTTTGATCATCGCCTGTTTTTCTTTAAGCATAGTACACCTCCTGTTTTACTCCCCCCCTTCTTCTTTCTTTACAAACCACCCCTACCCCTTCTTAACCAAGGAGGGGATTCCTCCCCTTTATAAGGGGAGGTTAGGTGGGGTGAATCATCTGAAAAAAACTTGAGTACCTCGCTGATTGAGGTCACCTTATCTTCCCACTCCCCCCGGGCAAAACATTCCCGAAAGGCGTCCAGGGTAATCGCCGTATCAATTGAGAAAAACCCTGCCCGCAGCCGTCGAATAGAATAGGCATGACCATAAATCGCAAGCTTCGTCCCAATATCTGCGCACAGGGTGCGCACATACGTTCCCTTGGAACAGGTTACATTAAAAGTGATATCGTTCCCATTGACCTTGAGCAGTTGCATTCTTTTAATCGTTATCAATCGAGGCGCTCTTTCTATATCCAGACCTTTCCGCGCCAATTTATAAAGCGGCACACCCCCTATCTTAATCGCCGAATAAATTGGCGGCATTTGTGAAATCGTTCCCACAAAGCCCGCCAGCGTCTCCTCTAAAACTTGGGTTGAGAAGGCGGGAGGAATACACGATCGCAACACTTTTCCAGCGGCATCCTGCGTATCGGTTTCCTGGCCTAATCGTAATGTGACTTCATACTCCTTTTCTCCGTTCATAAGAAGCGAACTGATTTTTGTCGCCGCGCCAAAACAGATCGGCAAAACACCAGTGGCCATTGGATCCAACGTTCCCGCGTGTCCCACCCGTTTGATCTTTAACAGCGATCGAATTTTGGCGACAACATCGTGCGATGTCCATGAAGACGGCTTATCAATGTTAATAACGCCTGCTGTAATCATATCTATTTAATGTGGGGGCCTGTCTCGCTGCGCTCCCATTGCCCCCACGCCCCTCGCTCGGACGGGCAAAGCCCGATCCTCGCGATCTTCCTCACAATGTTTCTGCATCTGTTCTTCTCCTACCTGTTCCAGTAAAGCTAACAGACGTGACACCTGTTCTTCCGACTGATCCACCACAAAGGAAATATCCGGAACCCGCTTTAGGGGCAATCGTCTTGATAGCTCCGAACGGATGAAACCCGCCGCCTTTTTTAATCCGGTTAAAGCCGCTTTCTCATTGGCGGATTGCGGCAAACTGATAAACACCTTTGCGTGAGATAGATCAGGCGACATATCGACCGAGAGAACGGTTACACTTCCAATACGAGGATCTTTTGCCTTTTTTAATAGAATGTCGGCCACCTCCATTTTAACTTGGTCGGCCACACGATTTTTCCGCTTACCCCCGAAGGGGACTGATTTTAAATGTGTAGAACAACTGTATTCCATGGTTGATGATGTCATTGTGATTGGGCGCAGCAAGCAGCGCCCCTACCTTTATTATAACTTTGCCGCAACCGCTTCCTCTGTGTAAACCTCAATAATGTCGCCCAACTTCATGTCGTTGAAGTTCTCAATTCCAATGCCACATTCAAAGCCTGCTGAAACCTCTTTCGCGTCGTCCTTAAACCGACGCAGAGAGGAGAGTTTCCCTTCATAAATCACCACGCCGTCCCGAAGAACCCGCGCCTTCGTGCCCGACTTTGAGATCGCGCCGCTATGAACATAACAGCCCGAAATAACGCCGGCCTTCGGCAACTGAAAGGTCTTGCGCACCTCGGCTCGGCCTAATACCTTTTCCGTAAACGTGGGATCCAGCAGTCCCTCCATTGCGGCTTTTACATCGGAAATTGCATCGTAAATGATACTATAAAGCCGCAGATCCACTTTCTCCTGCTCGGCAAGTGTAGCAACGGCCGGATCGGGACGAACATTAAAACCAATCACAATCGCTTCAGATGCAGAAGCCAGAAGGACATCCGACTCGGTGATCCTGCCTACCCCCTTGTGAATCACGCGAACTTTGACAGCCGAAGTGGACAGCTTTTCAATCGACTCGGAAAGGGCGCCTGACGAGCCTTGTACATCGGCCTTAATGATGAGGCGCAACTCTTTCACCGCCCCTTCTTGAATCTTACTGAAAAAGTCGGTTAGCGTGACACGGGGTGAATGGGCAAGGGCAATCAGTCTTTGGCGGTGCATCCGATCTTGCGCGACATCCTTCGCAACACGTTCATCAATGGTCACAACAAAAGTATCCCCTGCGGAAGGAACCCCCATAAATCCGATCACCTCCACCGGCATAGCGATGCCCGCTTCTTTTACCTTTTCCCCCATGTCATTGATGAGGGCGCGCACGCGCCCCGCTTGAACCCCCGCCACAAAGGCATCGCCCACCCTTAATGTTCCTTCTTGCACTAAAACCGTTGCGACAGGGCCGCGCCCTCGATCTAACTTCGCCTCGATAATAACCCCCCCCATTGGTTTTTGGGGATTCCCCTTTAACTCCAAGATCTCCGCTTGCAACAAAATCATCTCCAGCAAATGTGGAAGACCTATCTTCTTCTTTGCCGATATCTCCGCGAAAATGGTTTTACCCCCCCACGCCTCCGGGATTAAATCGTATTCGGTGAGCGAGGTTTTAACGCGCTCTGGATTTGCCTCCGGCTTGTCAATCTTATTGATGGCAACGATAATCGGCACATTGGCCGCCCTCGCGTGATTGATTGCCTCAATCGTCTGCGGCATGACGCCATCGTCTGCGGAGACAACCAACACCACGATGTCGGTCACCTTCGCCCCCCGTGCCCTCATCGCAGTAAAGGCCTCATGGCCCGGTGTATCAATGAACGTTACTGCCGTATCATGCACCGTTACCGTATAGGCGCCAATATGCTGTGTAATGCCGCCCGCCTCTCCTTCCATCACTTTTGTTTCGCGGATCGCATCCAAAAGAGAGGTCTTTCCGTGGTCAACATGTCCCATAATCGTTACGACGGGAGGACGCTTCGTAAGCCGTGACGGATCCTCTGCGTCTGCCGGCGCGGGCGGGCGTAGAATCTCCTCTTCGGTTTTATCGGAGGACAGCTCTACTGGAACCCCGAACTCTTCTGCAAGATGAAGGGCCTCTTCCAGTCCAATCGGCTGATTAATCGTCATGACTGTGCCCAACTGCATCAATTTGAAAATGAGCGTTGACACCTTCTGTCCTATTAATTCTGAAAACTCTTTTAACGTCAGTCCTTCATATAATTTAATGACCTTGCGCCGGGGTTTCGTAATCTCCAGATTCTCACCCAAATTTTTCTGGGAAGTTTTATGATCCTGTCTCTTATGGGTTGGCCTGAAGTCCTGCCATTTTCGGCTCTCCGAAGCAGAAAATTCTCCTGAAATCACTTTGGGATTCCAGGGGGTAAAGAAAGTCTTTTTCCCCTTGTCTTTAGTGCTCTTTCCCGAAAGCCCCTTCTTGAATTCGGGCTTCAAATCTAACTTTCCTTTTTTGTGCTCTTGTTCCGCCAACTTCCCCATAGGCGCTTTCGAGAGAGACACGGGCGTCAATAATGTAGGAGCCGCTTCTTTGTTTTTCAAACGCGGGGATACAACAAGGGTTGGAACGCCGACTGCTGGCGGAATTAAAATCTCAGGACTGGTTAATGGAGTCATGCTCGCAGGGGCGGCAACGTCTTCTGTAGGCGCTGGCAATGGCGCCTCTTTAACGACCAACCCCTCTACTGCCGGAACAGGGGCCATAACGATAGGAGGAGGCGTGATTTCTGAAAGCGGCACAGGAAGAATAATTGGTTCCGGCAATTTCTTCTTTACTAATATATGCGTCTTTTTTATTGCAGGAAGCGGAAGGGTTACAGGAGTCGGTTTTGACTTATCCGGTTTTGGCACGCTGGGCGCCGCCACCATGACTGTTTTTTGCTTTAGATCTGTTCCTGTCTTTGGGTTTTTTTTGTAATAATCAAATAGGGCATACATGTCTTGATCGGAGAGTGCGTTCCGATGATGTGTGGCCTCAATCCCGAGCTGTTTGGCTGTTAGCAACAACTCTTTAGCGGTCAGTTTCAGTTCTTCTGCAATTTCGTAGACCTTCATTGGATACCCTATGCTGTCGTCTCCTCTTTTGTGGCCTCCCCAGCTTCTGCGAGAAGCGGAACACCGTCTGCGGACGTGACGACGTCTGCCGACGCAGTAGCGTCTTTAAGAAGCTTTTGTTCATGGGAGATGGCATCCGAAATTTCCTGTGCCTGTTCTTTGGCTCTCTCTTTTTCGTATTCGCCCTGATTAATAATATCGATCTTCCAACCGGTTAATCGTGAGGCCAATCGCACATTCTGGCCTTTTTTCCCAATCGCCAATGAAAGTTGTTGATCGGAAACAACCACCAGCGCCGACTTCTCCGCCTCGTTCACACCCACCTTTTCGATAACGGCCGGACTCAACGCCTCCCCAATAAAACTTCTTGGGTCTTCGGTCCAGGTAATAATATCGACCTTTTCCCCCCTCAATTCTCGAACCACAGCCTGAACACGCGAGCCGCGAACCCCCACGCAGGCGCCGACCGGATCGACCTTTGCCTCTTTTGAAAAGACACAGATTTTCGTGCGATCCCCCGGCTCTCGCACGGCAGCCTTGATAACGACCACTCCTTCGGAAACTTCGGGGACCTCCATTTCAAACAGTTTAACGACAAACCGGGGATGTGCACGAGAGAGAATAATTTGAGGCCCCTGCGCAGCCGGTTTTACATCTAAAAGATAGGCCCGAATTCGATCTCCACGCCGATAGGTCTCGCCGAGGACCTGTTCAGAAATGGGGAGAAGCGCCTCGGCTTTTCCAAGCTCCACAATATAATTACGTCGCTCCTGTCCCAGGATCATTCCGCTCATCACCTCGCCAATGCGAGAGAAATATTCCTTATGAACCGATTCCCATTCCGCCTCGCGCACTTTCTGAAAAATCACCTGCCTTGCGGTTTGCGCGCAGATGCGGCCTAGATCTTCCATTTCTAAAAGGGCGCCAATTTCGTCTCCCAACTCTGCCGACCCATCCATCTTTTTGGCATCTTCCAATGAGATTTCCGATTGAGCATTTCTCACATCTTCAACGATTTTTTTTAAGACAACCGCCTCGATTTCCCCCGTGACAGGATCCAACGTGACTTGAATGTTGTCGGCGCCGTCATATTTTTTGCGGGCAGCGGATAACAAGGCCGATTCCACAGCAGAAATAATCTTCTGTGCCTTGATCCCCTTTTCTCGTTCCATCTGCGCGATGACTGCAATCAGTTCTTGATTCATTATCACACCCCCAAACCATACAGCGTTACACTCAAAATCTACACCCTTCGGGTGCACAGTAGAAACAAAAAAGTGGGCCATGCCGCGCCCACTTCAAAAAAATCCAGTTCCACTCCGACACAGGAATATACCACAACCGCCAGGATAGATTCAATCTCTTTCGGGTTTGATTTCCCGAAGCTCGCTTCGCAACTTCGTTTTGCTCACGAATGCCTCGCAGCTTGCCGCGAGGATTCTTTACTTCTATCGTTGTGCCTGGGAACCATTTAGTTCGGGCTTAAACTTCTGGAGGCGTAGCGCGTTTGTCGTAACGCAGATGGAGGAAATGGTCATCGCCATAGAAGCCATGATCGGTGAAAGTTTTATATTAACTAATGGATAGAGCACGCCTGCCGCAACCGGAATCAGAAAGAGATTATAGATAAAAGCGAAAAAAAGGTTTTGTTTCATATTGCGCAACGCGGCTTTTGAAAGGGAAATGGCGGTTGTCACGCCGTTCAGGTTCCCTCCCACCAATGTAATATCAGATGCGGCCATCGCGATATCGGCGCCGGCGCCCATGGCGATCCCCCAATCGGCTTGCGCCAGGGCTGGGGCATCATTGATACCATCCCCCACCATGGCAACACGCGCTCCCTGCTCTTGAAGCGCCTTGATCAAAGCCACTTTTTGAGCAGGAAGCGCGCCAGATGTCAGGTGTGCAATCCCGCATTTTTGGCCAATTGCCTGTCCAACCTCAATCCTGTCGCCTGTTACAAGATGGACGGAAAGCCCCATTTTCCGCAGTTGCGAGACAACGCGCGCTGCCTCTTCCTTAATTGTATCGGCAATAGCAATGACACCGACACAAACCCGATTTACCGCGACAAAGAGCGTGGTCTTCCCTTCCCTCGAAAATCCATCGGCTTCCTTCTCAAATTCCGAACATGGCGCCCCATTTTCGGCGAGCCACTTTGCAGTCCCTACCAGAATATCTTTTCCAGAAACGCGCGCGGAAATGCCACCGCCGGGGATTGCCGCAAAATGTTCCGGTGACGCAAGGAGAATTTCTTTTTCTTTTGCCGCTTTGATAACTGACAGAGCCAATGGATGTTCGGAACCACACTCCGCACTCGCTGCGTAAAAGAGAACCGTCGAATCGACTTGATTGATGACCGACGGTTTCCCCTTCGTTAACGTGCCCGTTTTATCAAAAAGGATTGTATCAATCTTCTCCCCCTTCGCGAGCGCCTCGCCGTTGCGTATTAAAACGCCCAGTTGTGCCCCCTTGCCAATACCGACCATCACAGACATTGGCGTCGCAAGGCCAATGGCACAGGGACAAGCGACGATTAATACGGAAACGGCAACAAGCATGGCCTCCGAAAGGGATGGTCCCCAAAGAAGCCATATCAAGAAAGAAACCGATGCGATCGCAAAGACAACCGGAACAAAAAGGCTTGCAACCTGGTCTGCCAATTTCGCCAATGCCGGTTTTTCTGAAGATGCAGCTTCCACCATTCGGATCATTTGCGAAAGGGAGGTCTTTTGACCTACCTGTAACGCGACAATCGTGAGTCCTCCGGTCTGATTTTGTGTGCCGCAAATCAGATGGTCGCCTGTCTTTTTTTCAACCGGAATCCCCTCTCCCGTCATCATTGATTCATCCACCGAACTGTACCCATCCAGCACTGCTCCATCCACTGGAATTTTCTCTCCCGGTTTTACGCGAAGATGTTGGCCGGGTTTTATATCGGCAATTGGGACATCCTTTTCTTCGCCATTCGTGAACAGGTGGGCGGTCTTGGGCTGCATCTCTATCAGCGCGAGCACTGCTTCTGACGCCTTTTTTCGCGATCGTTCTTCGAGTGTTTTTCCCATGAGGATCAGCGTAATGATTGTTGCGGAGGTGTCGTAATAAATCAGGGAAACGTCTCCAAAGAAAGTGTTAAAAACGCTGTAGAAATAGGCGGCGGAGGTGGAGACGGCAATCAGTGTATTCATATCCGAGGTTTTTTGTCGGAGAGCTGTGTATGTCCCTTTATAAAATTGAGCGCCAATCCAAAACTGTACTGGTGTGGCCATTAAGAACTGAAGAGAGGCATGACCAGAATGCATCAGTCCCCAGATCGGAAGGGTCAGCAGAAGAGAGATGAGAAATTTTTTTGGTAAGAAATCGGGATGTTCTTTTTTCTCGACTTCTTTAAAATCGAGGGGTTGATAACCGATTGTTGTAATCTGCTCTTTTATTTTATCAATATTGATTAGTAGCGGAAGATACTCGATAGATGCCCATCCTGTTACCAGATTCACAGAAGCGCTATTTACGCCGTTTAGGCCTAACAGCGTCTTCTCGACCTTTGCTACGCACGAGGCGCAGGAAAGGCCACCAATACGAACAGACCCTTTTGTTGTTTGAGCGGAAGTTGCCATCGCAGCTTAATCATACCATTTTACGAGCTGTTTCGGAGAAACCCCCATAAAATAAAGCAACAGTAAAATAATGTTTCGAAGGGACGTAAAAACAATTCCTTGTTTGTGCCATTTTCGCGCTGAAGTAGTAACGGCCTGATCCAGCAAGATAATCATTCCCTCGTGTTTTAATTGTCGGATGAATTCGACATCTTCCATCAAGGGAAAATCTGGATACCCGCCTATCTTGCTAAAAATCTCTCTCCGAACGAAAATCCCTTGATCCCCATAAGGAAGACCGAAGATGGAAGATCGAATGTTTGCCATCATGGAAATAAATTTGAAGAAGAGAGAAGTAGATTGAATTTTTAGCCGAAAGGCTCCACCGACAAGATGAGTGTTTTGCATGGCCTTTGAAATTTCAAAAAACCCGTCCGATGGAAAGATCGAATCGGCATGAAGGAAGAGCAGCACGTCGCCTGTTGCCACTTTCGCTCCTTCATTCATCTGATTCCCTCGTCCCTTCTTGGCAACAAGAAGACGGTGGCCTATCATTGCCTTCCTCGCCCCTTGGGGGAGAGGGCAGAGTAAGGGATTCCTGTGAAAGGACTCCAATATTCCTTGTGTTTGGTCGTTGCTGTTCCCATCGACCAGAATGATTTCATGGACGAGCCAATTCGCCGTTTGATTCAGAAAGGCCGGGAGCATTTCCTCTTCGTTAAAAATGGGAATAATCACTGAAATAGTCATGCATTGAATTCACTGGATAGGGCTTCATTGCCAACTTTATTATACAATGAAACAAAGGGATGCTGCGGAATGTTGAAATTTGAGGTATAATCCGAGAGTAAGGAGTTACAATTTCTGAATTTAAGCAGTGAAGGAGGTGTGTCATGAGTTTATTATGGGAACCAAAAGAGGAGAGAGTGAAGAAGATAGAAAAACTGAAGACATTGGCCAACACGGTAGATGGGTTGCCTCGTCTGCTTAAAGGTGTCGGCGACGAAATAGGGAAACAGTTTCACGCCAGCCTCAATGCCCTTCAGGGCTATCAAGAAGAACAGCACAAAGAGGCAATGCAAGCCTATTTGACTTTAGAGAAGAATATTATGGAGGCAATGGCGATTGCCATAGAGCATCAGAAAGTTGAATTTGGTGAGCAGTTACAAAATGCTCAACTAGATATCCTCAAAAGTGTAGGAGAAATGGTAGCAAAGCTCGATGGAAAATTGGGGAGTCTCACAGAGATTAGCGAAGAATCAAGGGCAATCGGTTTTGGCATCGCGGAAGTAATGCAAAAGACAATAGATGCGGTATCAGAAGGTGTAGGGAACCTCGGCCCAGTAATTTCAATGGTATCTGCTCATAAGGAGAAAGATTCTGATAATAGCCTGTCGGAGGCAGATTACTTTTCTCGCAGTGATAGGATGTAGTGGACGAGGTCCCAAGCGCGATCTTCCTGGCCGATAAAAAAATCGCCGAAACTGGGCATGGGTGTTCCATCTAATCCGGTCATGAGGGTTCGATAAATATCCTCATGAGAGACGCCGTTGCCAAATGTCTCCGTGCGGGTTAGATCAATCGGATGTATCCGAAGCTCCCGCTGATCTGTGAGATGCTCTCCTGTTCCTTTTCCGTCTTGGCCATGACAGCCCGCACAGCCCATCTCGCGGTAGAGGGCCATTCCCCGATACACACTTTCCACCGAGTAGGTATATGGCCCGACATGCTCAACATATTTAATCGTCGTCTTTGTGGGAAGCGGTCTTTGAATAAATTCTTTTTGTAGATAAGCGGCAACGGCACGAATTCCAGATTCCCCCATGTTTCGGAACGACGGCATGATTCCCGGAATTCCCTCTCGAATCGTTCGCATCAGATCGGTGAGCAGAGGAAGCTGACCCGATTCGGTTGACCGAAATTTAAAGATGCGCGCAGTAAAGTCGTTGGGGCGCGGATGAGAATACGGCCCAATGAACATGGATGCCGCGCCATCGCCTTTCCCCGATATGCCATGACAATAAACACAACTCATCGCATAGATTCCTTTGCCGTGAGCTACTTCCATCTCATTGGCTTCTTTCATGGGGATGTCCGTATGATTCATGCTACTCATGTCATGTTCTTGAGATTGGGCTAGGGTTGCAACTCCTATCATGAAAAATGCCATCAATAGAATTGATATCTTCTGTCGGCTCATTTGTGCCCTCTAAAAATCAAAGCTTAAACCGGAAGCGATAAGATTCTTGCTCGCAAATTCAGTGGTGGTGCTATTTCGTAAGTAGAAAGAAAAATTATCGCGAAGATAATATCGGCTTTGTAATGTAAATATCGACCCGTCTTGTCTTTCTGATGTTCCGCCAGAACGAAGGTGATCATAACGCAATGAAAGGAGCAGACGATCCGTTGTTAAGTAATCCCCCTCAACGGTAAACCCTGCCGCATTTTTATCAAAGTCGCTGGAAATCGCACTGGGTAGGTTTTGAAGGGTATCCTCGACATACGCGCCGTACAAATCAAGAAAGCGATATTTAAGGTTCCCGCCAATGCCAATACGTCGCCAGTCTACCAACGCATCTTGTACACGTGCCGTGTCATAACCAAAATAGCCAAAACTAGAAAGACTGCCGGAGATGTACGATGCGCCTCCGAAGTCCATCCGTCCCATGAGATAGAAATCTTTTTTATTATTTTCGTCCGATGGATTCGCATTGATCCCTTCCATGATTCCCCCCTGAATAATCGCCTTCCCAATCATCGCATGAAGATCAATCCCGGGGCTTCCCGTCGTGTTGTAGAGTACAGGTCGAGTCACTGCAAGCGGTTTGTAGTCAGCAGTTGTTACCCCAAAAAATTTGGAGGCAAAGGCGTAACTTTGTATTCCTTCAATGATCTGGCGATTTGTTGGATATGAGAAATTTGTTGAGGGATCTATTTTCCCGGCCATCAGCATCGGCCCATGCACAGTGAGAGAACTTCCGTGGGATAACATTGTATGTGAATCTCCGCTAAACAGGGCGGGGATATTCATCATCACAAAGGCTTCTTTTCCAAGACCAAAGCCTATGTTGCCCGAATCGTCTTGGCGTTCATGCTCAAACTCAAAAAAGTAGGAGATGGCATCGGTGAATGTTCCGGTTAGATATATACCGATATTCTCTGGAAAGGGGAGCGAGAATTCTCGCCTTTGTCCGCCTGAAGCATACCGCGCAAGATCACCTCTGGCGACAACTGAGAAAATATCCAAAAGGTTTGTCTCGGAGAATACGCGGCCTATTCTGCGTTTTTCCCGGATCTCGCCTTCTGATGTCATTGGAACTTGAAATCCAGCCATGTGAAATGCCTCTCCAAAGGCGTTTAAACGCGGCGGTTTGGTATGACAGCTTGTACAGGAGAGATCGTATTTTCGGGCAAAAGCGGGAAGGGCAAAAGAGGGAGTTGCACTCATGAAAATCGTCATTATCATGAGGAGGATAAAAATTATAGGTCTTCGCGTAATCGTGTGGGTAACTTTTATCATTCTGACCCCGAGCGGGTAACTTTTGTCATTCTGACCCCGAGCGGAGCGAAGGGGAAGAATCTATTGGGCTTAAATTCTTCCAAGAGGGATTCAACGATTCAATGAAAGCTATTTTTTTTGTAACTGCTCAGGTTATTAAGGTGGAGGTGGACCTGTAGTGGTGGTGTTGGCAAGTTTACCGACAGCGGGGGTCAGC
>JACPZM010000035.1 GCA_016195485.1 Candidatus Troglogloeales bacterium
CAGGGCCCAACAAGCTACCAGCTGACTGCCACGCCCTCACAATCCTGACGTGCACCCAATTCAAGTTCTTTGTTTAGTAAGACGGCAAATCGGGAACAGATCGACGGTGAAGAAGCGATTGTTGTTGAGATTGAACCGTGAAAGAATACAATGGAAGCAACGCACCCCATTGCCCCTTATGCTGCGGTTGCGGAATGAGAGTTGCCAATTCATCTGGCTTTGATACAGGGGATGAGACTATAATGCCCCCCATAAACCCTATAAACAAATGGCTGAATATTTTCTCCTAAAAGAAATTGTTGAAATGGCATTGGCCGAAGATATTGTCTACGGAGATAAGACGACCGACGCTATCTTTCCTCGTCCTGTTTTGGCCACGGGGAAACTGATTGCGAAAGAAACCCTTATCGTTGCCGGGCTGGAATTATTTCAAACGGTTTTTTCAGTTTTAGATCCGCAGATTCAGTTTGAGGTTCTCGTAGCTCAGGGAAAAGAAGCGAAAGAGGGGGCGTGTATTGGAAGAGTGACTGGCGATGGCCGCGCCTTATTGAAAGGGGAAAGAACGGCGCTCAATTTTCTTCAGCATCTGTCTGGAATCGCCACATTAACGCATCAATTTGTTGTACTGGCCGCAGAAGGCGCCCAGAGGAACAGAACGCTGCCCGCCATTGTGGATACGCGAAAAACCACTCCTGGTCTTCGTGTATTGGAAAAAGAGGCTGTGTTATTGGGCGGGGGATTGAACCACCGTTTTCATCTTGGCGATCTTGTCTTGATTAAAGACAATCATATTGCGTTAGCAAAGGGGATTGCCAATGCCGTCAGGGCAACGCGCGCCACGCTCTCTCATCCTCTAAAAATAGAAGTCGAGGTAACAAACATCAAAGAGGCGAAAGAGGCGATTAAAAGCGGCGCGGATATTATCATGCTCGATAATATGTCGATCCCTGAAATAGAGAGCGCGGTTGCTCTGATTCGCAAAACGGCCCCGTTGACGCCCATCGAAGTCTCTGGCGGAATCAACTTAAAAAATGTTGCCCGTGTGGCACAATGCGGGGTCGATATGATCTCCATTGGAGCGATTACACACTCCGCGCCAGCAGTGGATATCAGCTTAGAAATAACGGATGATAAACGAAACAGAGTCAAAAGGAGCAAAGCGATCTAGTGAGCAAATGCAAGCGAGAGGGGGCGACACAAGCCCCTGCAATCGACTTACAAAGAATAGAGGCCGGCATCGCAACGCACCCGCGGGTTCGAGAAAGGGTGCGCGAGGTACTGCTGTTTGATCGGGTTTTATCTACCAACCAGATCGCCCTTCAAATGGGATCAACCGGTATGCCGGGCGGCGTTCTGATACTGGCAGAGGCGCAGGATCAGGGGAAGGGCCGCTTAAACCGAATATGGGTCTCTCCTTCCGGGGTCAATATCTATCTTTCCGTACTGCTTCGCCCATTTCAAGAAGTGAGAGATTTCCCTTTATTCTCTTTGGCCGCAGCAGTTGCTGTTGTCCAAGCGATTCGGGCGACAACCGGGCTGCCCGTTGTCACAAAATGGCCAAACGATATTTTATTAGACGATAGAAAAGTGGGTGGGATTTTATTAGAGACAGGGAAAAAATCAGGAGAGGTTCCTTATCTGGTTATCGGCGCCGGTATTAACGTCAATTGGGAGGAAAACGATATACCAGAAAACCTACGTGAACATGCCACTTCGCTAAAAATCGCCCTAGGCCATATCGTCGATAGAAACCGGCTTGTGAATGAAATTCTGATTGCCCTCGCGCAACAAATTACGCTTTTGGACGAGAATAAATCTGACCTTATCATCAAGGGATTATCAGAAGTTTGCGAGACTTTGGGGAAACGGGTTAAGGTTGCAACCCCTGATAGGATTTATGAGGGGGTCGCGGAAGCCCTTTCAAATGACGGCGGGCTCGTACTCCGATTAGCTGATAAAAGTCAGAGAACGATTTATGTGGGAGATGTGACAAAGGTAATCCTGCTTCCACCGTCGACACGGAGAAGCTGGGGGGCAACGTAACTGGGGTAACCCCAATTATTACCACCCCCCACCCCTCCTGAAATAGGAGGGGAGTCTTTAGATTTTTTACTCCCCTCCTTGGTTAAGGAGGGGCAAGGGGTGGTTTGTTTTACACCTTATAAACCACATCTCCCTCTCGGACGTGCTGTGCTACTTTTAATCCGAAAAGATCCCCGACGATTGCTTGCACAACGGGTTGGTGATCCACCTCCATCGACTCTACGATCTGTGTAAAATCGGTCGTATGGCCCTTAATATGGATTTGTTCCCCCACCCGCAGGGCGTTCTGATCAAGCCGCACCACCGCCACACCAATCTGGGCGTAATAGTGCATCACCTCGCCAATTTTCGGTTCGGATTTTTTTGATACGATCGGAACGGGTGTCTGAGGTTGCACAGCAACAACGACAACAGGCTTCTTAACTTTCACCGGAGAACGCCTCGCCCCGACAGAACCCCTTTCCTTTGCCACCCGCAGGGGTCGGACCCTCTTCGCGGGTTTCTTTATGGGTTTCGCCACCTTTTTAGCAGACACCTTTTGCAGGGCGCGTTGCCCTTTTTTAGCCGTTTTCACAGCCGGTTTCTTTTTTATCTTAGCAACCGGTCGCAGGGGTCGCACCCCTCGCAGGGCCTGTTGCCCTTTGTTGGCTTTTTTTGCTGGTTTCTTTTTGACTTGCGCTTTCTTTTTGACAACTTTCTTCTTCACGACTGCCATCTGTGTACTGCCTCCTTTCTAATGCCCTGTAAAAGAATAAGGTGTACAGAGCCTAACGTTGTGAAATTGGGATATACACTTTATCATGTTCTCCATCGTAGATCTCTGTAGGTCTAAAAATATGATTATCCTGCATCTGCTCGATCCAATGGGCAAGCCAGCCAACAACCCGCGCCATCGCAAAGAGCGGGGTGAAGAAATCTGGTTCAATTCCCATTCTTTGATATAAGATTCCAGAATAAAAGTCAATATTAGTGTAAACCCCTTTAGGCGCTAAAAACATTTCGGACATCTGTTCCACTTCCAGCGCGATTTCATAAAGAGGGAGAGTCTCGTTAAGCGACGACTTTCCAACATGGTCAAAGAGCCGCTTGGAAAGTCGCTGCAATATAATCGCGCGCGGATCTTTTACCTTATATTCCCGATGCCCTAACCCCATAATCTTCTCGCCAGCAGATATCTTTGCCTCGATGTAAGGGCGGACATTTTGAATCGAGCCAATTTCATGCAGCATAGACAACACCTTCTCATTCGCACCGCCATGCAATGGCCCTTTTAATGTCCCCACGGCCGAAGAAACAACTGTATAAGGATCCGCGAGCGTAGATGCCGTTACGAGTCCGCTAAACGTGGAGGCGTTCATCGTATGCTCGGCATGCAGGATGAGACAGACGTCTAAAATGGCGGCGCAAACGGTATCCGGGATTTTCTCGGTTAGCATGTAAAGAAAATTGTCGGCATGATTTAAATCGTCGCGCGGCAAGACGATATCGTCTCCGTGCCGAAGCCTGGCGCAAGCAGCAATGATCGTGGGGAGCTTCGCGATCAATCGAACGGCAGAAAGATATTGTGTCTCTTTGTCTTGAACGTTTTTGTCGGGATAAAACATCCCCAGCGCGGCGACCGCGGCCTGCAACGCATCCATCGGATGCCCGTTCTCCGGAAGACATTTAATCAGATCGACAATCTTGTATTTGATCCTGCGATGAATCCGAAGATCAAGATCAAACCGTGTTAATTGCGAATCGGTTGGAAACGATCCGAACAAAAGGAGGTAGGCCACCTCAATGAAATGACTCTTCTCCGCAAGCATATTGATCGGAACGCCGCGATATTCGAGGATACCCTTTTTCCCATCAATCCAACTGACTTTCGAACGTGTAGCGGGAACCCCCGCCAACCCCGGCGAGAAATTGTCCATAGTGTTTACACCTTCGGAAGTGTGATACCGGTTTGGGCTTGATACTTCCCTTTTTTGTCTGCATAAGAAATTTCGCAGCCTTCGTCTGATTCAAAGAAAATGACTTGCGCAATCCCCTCGTTTGCGTAAATACGCGCGGGTAGTGGAGTGGTGTTGGATATTTCCAACGTCACGAATCCTTCCCATTCCGGCTCAAACGGCGTGACATTGGTGATAATGCCGCAACGGGCATAAGTTGATTTTCCCATGCAGATCGTCATAACACTCCGAGGAATTTTGAAATACTCAACACTTCTGCCCAGCGCAAAAGAGTTCGGCGGAATGACACAGATATCCCCTTTAAAATCGACGAACGATTGGTGATCAAACACCTTCGGATCAACAATCGTATTATTGATATTGGTGAAAATCTTAAACTCGTTTGCAATGCGAATATCGTACCCATAAGAAGAAACACCATAAGAGATCATCTTGCCCACAGCGCCCCCATCTCGAACCTGTCTTTCTTCAAAGGGAGAAATCATCTCATGTTCTTTTGCCATTTTGCGAATCCAACGATCATTGCGTATCATAAATCCTCCTTTTATTTTACCCTATCCTCACCCTAACCCTCCCCTTCTCCGGGGAAGGGATATTGCGGACATTTAATCTGTGTGAAAAGGAACCATTGAGTAAGGGCGGGGTGACCTCGCCCCGACTGCAGGCGCCTGCTTCGCTTGTGGATATTGAAATTGCTTTCCTTCGTAATTTTGAACGACGACTTCATTTTCGTCCATATAAAGCAATGTTTCTTGCGGAAGAATCGCCACCTTTCCCCCGCCATTGGGGGCATCAATTACATAATGTGGCACCGCCATTCCAGAGGTATGGCCCCGTAATGCCGAAATAATCTTTAATCCTTTTTCGACGCGTGTGCGAAAATGGTGCGTCCCCCGAACAAGATCGGCCTGATAAATATAATACGGCTTGACCCGAATAGACAATAAGTTCTGCATCAGCCGCTTCATGGTGTCAGGATCATCGTTCACGCCGTCGAGCAATACCGTCTGACTACCTAACGGTATCCCCGCATCGGCAAGCCGCCCGCAAGCGGTTGCGACTTCCGGGGTAATCTCATCGGGATGATTAAAATGAAGATTCATGTACAACGGATGATATTTTTTCAGCATGAGACAAAGATTTTCGGTAATACGAGATGGCAGCGATCCGGGGACCCGCGTTCCGATCCGTATGATCTTAAGATGGGGAATCGTGCGAAGCGCGCTTAAAACCCGCTCCAAAAGCATATCCACAACCATCAGTGGATCGCCTCCGGAGAGGATGATGTCCCGAATCTCCGTATGAGCGCTGATATAGTCGATGACCTGTTTTAGCTCAGCGGGGGTTAATGTTCCGGGAGATCCGACAAACCGTTTTCGCGTGCAAAACCGGCAATAGATGGGACATTGATTGGTTACAAACAAAAGCGCCCGATCAGGATATCGGTGAACCAGATTAGGAACCGGAGAATCCTCTTCTTCATGGAGCGGATCTCCGGAGGCGCAACTTAAATCCTCCTCTCCCTCCGAAAGAGAGGGCACCACCTGTTTCCAGATCGCGTCCCCCTTTTTCTTGATTGTCTTTAAAACATGCGGCGTGATCCGGATCGGATATTCCTTGACGATTTCTCGCACTGCGTCTGCGGGAACGCCTAAGACCTTTTCCAGTGTCTCCACATCATCAATACTGTCTTTAATATCTCTTTGCCACTGTTCCATATTTCTCTTCTAAATAGACCAGAATTTTATCCTCATCATCTATGATTTCGTCTCCATCGACTAATACCGGCACAAGGTATTGCCTGGAAACTTCAAAAACCTTTCTTCGATCCCCGCGATAGACAGGGACTTCAATCGTCTCGTATTCCAAGCCGAGCGCTCTTAGCTTGTCACGCACGATTCTGCAATAGGGACAAGGCTCCAGATTATAGAGAGTCATCATCTTTACTGATTGGGTGCCGCAAGCGGCCCCCCTACATTAGAAACGGCGCATGGCATCATCACTGCGTCGGACATCCCATGAATCAGTTTTTTATCCAGTGGACAAATGGTTGCTAAAATACCGCTTAAAATCGGTGTATTACGTTCTACAAAATAATAAGGCGAAAGCCGTGCCCGCCCTTTCATCCGAAGAACCCCCTCTAGCCCCCCCTTATCAGAGGGAGAACTTCTCAAGTCTTGATATTCCGTCTCCACCTGCCGTCCCTTATGAAACTCCTGAAGAATATGCGGGGTTTTGTAAAAACTGTTTAAGGCCATTTCGATGCCTGCTCCAAATGCTTCTTCTGAAAGATCGTGTCCGACCAAAACCCCTCGGCTTCCCCAAGCCATCTCCGAAAAGCCGGACGGTTTTATCACAAAGTGCCGTTCCTTCTGCGAAAGATGCTTTAAATCCAGAAAACGCGATACAGGGAAATCCCCGATTACAAGATCTGGAATGATCGCATGAGGCGGAATCGGTCTTGGATCGAGAATCCATGTTTTCGGAAAGAGTTTTCTCAACACCGACACCGTCTCATCTCCCAGATGGCCTTGCCAAAACGATTTTAACACTGGATGATGGAAAAGGGCAAAGAGCAGTTTTTCTTCGAGTTGCGGTTTTGGAGGGGGAGTGAGAACGACCTGTTTTTTCTTGGCCGCGTATAAAATCAATTCCGCCTTAGGAATATTCTTCAGATCAAAAAGCTCAAAAAAACGATAAAGAATATCAATCCTAACGCGTTCCTCCCCTTGATTGACCCATAACCCGTCTTCTGTAAAAAGAATCTCGGATGGCTCAAGAACAAATGTTTGCAGTCCAATCTCATTCAACGCCTCTCCTAAATAATCCATTTCAGAACGGTAATCTTTCGATTCCTCTGACACAACAATGGCCAACAATGGATTATGTAGGGGCGCTGCGTGCCGCGCCCCTACGTCCAAAGACCGAATCATCCGCGCAAAGCCATCGCGCATGCCATTTATTCCTCCGATCAATGATTCGTCAGGGAATGATTGGCTCATGTTTGAAGTAAGGCCGATACCGCCCGGGATAGAATCGAGTTCTGTGGCAATCATGCCGTCTTCCGTTAAAATGAGGTCAGGGCGAATCACGCCGGGCAAACTTTGCCGAAACCGATTCATTCTGCCATACTCTACAACCGATTCTGGTTTCCCGAAATCCAAATATTCCGCGACAAAGCAAGGCTGATGGCCTTGGAAAGAATCAATGTAAAGTTGGTTTGCAGCCTGATAGAACGATAGGAGGTGATGCCCTAACTGTTCAAAAAAGGCGAGTTCGTCTGGCGTTATAAAAAACGGCGAGGTCGCAGTGTGAAAAGGGGCAACGTGCCCTGTGAGCTGCGTGCGTGGAATGGGTGGTTGAAGTGTTCTATGCAAAATAGGGATTCTACTTTGATTCTTTAAGTAACAGGAAATCAACGGCCGCGTTAAAGAAGGATAATTCGAAGTTCTCGTGGTGTCGCAGGAGCTGTTCCAACGCGAATCGGCCCCGTTTTACAGTATCCTTGGGTTTATCCGTCGATTTTAGAAATTTACCTGCCACGATCAGATAATCAGCAAAACCAGTTTCCGTCAGATGGTCTATTCGCGTTCCCCGCAAGGTGCGATGATCCACAACGGAAACCTGATCGGAAGACAGGGTGATTATCGTATGGGTTTTATCAATATATTTGCCTTCAATCACCCATCCTATCTGCCCATTCGCAGAGGCCGCGTCTCCGACCTGTGATGGCGCCGTGCCGAAAACATGAACCCCGTCACAGAGTGGTTTCAGCAGGCTATAGTTTTTACCAATTGTTGGATCGGCCACAGAGACTCGCCAATTCTTTTGCTCCTCATTTCGGACAAAGAGAATGGAAAGAACTCCGATATTCAGGCGAAATATAAGCGCGTTAAAACAATAAAGTGTATTTCCCATGCCGCCGATATAGGCATGTTCAATACCTTTCTCTTTATCAAAATAAAGCCGCATTTTTAACAGATTGGGCGCAATCTCTCGAATCACTGCCTCATTTTTAAGCGCAATAAAGCAAGAAGCAATCTGTTCTAAAACCTGCGCCTGTTTTTCTGGGTCTTTGGGTGAGGCAAGTTTCAGCGCCTTCATGACATCTTCGGCGCTATAAGCCCGATGGCCATCGTGCGACAAAACACGTTGGATTTGATCTTTTGAAACCCACTTTTTTTGCTCGTAAGCTGTAGAGGACACGATCAAGCTCCCTATGGCAAATAAGTCACATATGCACCAGGCGAAGTGTAAAGGGCAATCTTTGCCCTTGTCAAGTCTTCGCATTGCCTCTCTGCGATTCAGACAGTAGGGGGCGAAAGGGGTATCTCCAGGACGGTTTTTCCATGAATCTGATTTCGTAAGGTTGTGAGGGTCAATCTAGTCGAGATTTCTTGCGTAGGGATGAACCGTTTTCTTGTAACGAGACAACAAGGCCCCGTCTAAAGTGGTCGGGTTTGTCAAACACCTCCTTGGCAAAAAATGTTGTCAAGAGAAAATCCAAAGAAACACTAAACCCCTTTTTGACTTTTCTATTCGTGTCATGTATAACGCGCTTTCCGTATTAAGATGTCAGGTCCTTTTTTATGGAGAGAAAGATGATTTAAGAAACAGAGATATCCAACTGTGGCGACGTTTTAGCAAAGTGGCAAATCTACCACCTCTGAAACGAAAACAAATCATTCAGATTGTTGACACTTTTTTGAAAACGGATCAACTACAAGAAGCATCGTAAGGAGGAGACCAACCCATGACATTTGATCGGATTACAATGAACCCAGCCCAGATGAATGGTCAGCCTTGTATTCGCAACATGCGACTCACTGTGAAGCGCGTGTTGGCGGCATTGGCAACCTATCCAAATCACGAGCAGGTGAAACAGGAATATCCGGAACTACAGGCGGGAGCCTCTTAAAGAACGGTTTTGTCTCCTGAAGTCGTTTTTGTACTACAAATAAAAGGGCTAAACCCACAATCCACATTACGATCAAAGAGGCGAAGATATACTTGTCTTCCATTATCCCATTTCCTCCCGTCGTCGTTGGGCAGTCTCAATGATTTTCGCCCCGAAGGCAAAGTTCAAAGAAAGGGTTTCAAAAAACGCGTCACGACTGATTTCTAAAACCTGCGAGTGCTCGACGGCTGTGACGGTTGTCGTGCGTGAAGCAGAGGACAGCAACGCAATCTCCCCCACAAAATCGCCTGTGCCTAGGCTTTCAATTGGGTTGCCTTTTCTACTGACATCAAATTTCCCAGATAGAACAATGTAAAAATGGCTTCCTACGGCCCCTTCATGAATGAGAACCGCCCCAGAAGGGACAGGACGCCTTTGAGAACGTTTTAGAAAATATGCCACTTCATGTGCGGTCATCTCCGAAAACAAGGGGATATGTCGCAGTTGCTGAGAAAGGCGAATCCAGAGCGTCACTTCTTCCCTCTTCAACGAAGAGACATCAATCGCCTGTTCAAATGCGTCACGAGAGATTGCAATCACTTGAGTGCGCTCCAGGGCTAAGACTGATGCCGTTCGAACACTATCCCTTAAGAGGGCCATCTCCCCAAAAGTATCCCCCGGCAATAGTTCTGCTACCCGTTCCTCAAGACCACTTTCGTATCGACGGACAACTGCCATTTTCCCCTCGCGAATAATAAAGAATTGGTCTCCCGTCGTCTCCTGACGAACCGCGTAGGCGCGAGGGGGCAGATCGATTAAAGACGAATGCGAAGCGATCACCCGCAACGTCTCTTGAGGAATCATCGCAAAGAAGGGAATAGCCGCTAATATTTCGGCAAGGGTCTCGACTTCGTGCGATCGCGGCGATCCTATATTTTTAGAACGCTTTGCCTGCCATGTCTGAAACAGCCACCGTAAGATATAAAGGAGGCCCCCCCCGATGGCAACTGCAATTCCGGTCAGTAACGTCCCCAATAAAATCGATACCCCTAAGGAACTCTCTCCCGACTCACGGAGTATTGTGTAGAGGGACGAAAAGAGACTCTTTGTCAGCGCCTGACGGAAAAGGATAAAACCAATGTAACCCCATAGTAAATAGAGGAGCGCCAGAACAATAAAGATAGGCTCCGAAGGGAGCGGGGGGGTTCGTTCGGACGTTCTTCGCCAAAGTCGGCGAATAAAATACGCGCGCGCATCCTGCCCGATGGATACTTTACCTGTAAGCGCTTCTATCAATCCGATAAACGGGCTTCCGCCAAACGGCCGAAACATCCACCAGAAGATGACGATTGTTCCTACGATCGCTCCCGAAATGAATGCAGGGGAAATAAGCCCCCTCTGGTATGCCCCTAAAGCCATTGCCAGGGCGATGGGGACGGAAGACAGCTCTGAAAGCGCCAATGCAATGGGGGCTTTTGGACCGGCAACCCGTACGTCACGCGAATCCATGAAGAAAAAGGGGACTCCCATCTGCAACGCCACTCCGATACGCCAAGGCCATGTTCCAGCTTGAGCAAGGACAATCAGCGCCAGAATCGAATACAAGGAAAGGACGATTGCAACCGATCCCCAGATTGCTAAAAGCATTGTAGCGCCTCTCATCGCGCCATCTGGAAAGGTTTCCGTCACCAATAGACCCACCGCAACGATGCAAGACAAAAGGAGTCCCACAGCCCATGGCCAAGCCTGTTTTGTCCCGGAGACTTTTTGAGGAAGAGGAAGCCGAAAGCCCAGAACCCATCTGCCGAATTTACGGTCAGGCTGAATCGCCTCCAATTCCGGAATGATAAATCCCTTGATCCGTAGGTCCGCGATACGATTCAAGAGCGCCAATAATCCAAATCCTCTTCCTTGTTCCAATCGCTCCCGTATCAGATCACCAATGGTTTTTATGCCGTCCAATAAAGAGAGAACTGTCCAGTCTGCGGCAGGAATCGTTGTGTATCGGCCTACGTCGGCGCGGCGCAAGACGCAGGCGTTGTTAGATTGCAGATGAGGCGTTACTTGTGGATGAAAGCGAAAGGCAACCTGCTCGATCCGTTTTACGGGACCTTCTTTTGGATCGTTTTTCACAATTAAGCAATAGGGGCTGTTACGTTTGCAACGTTCGCATTAAATCTCAAAGCACTCCCCATTGTCAAGATAAGGGGGGTGAGCCTTTGTGAAACGTTTTATTACGCCGCTGAATGTTTCTCCACAAACTTTTTAATCTCTTCGATATTTTCCAAGATCATCTTGGCCTTTTTGATCCCAAATTGAAATGGAAACTTATCTTCGGCCGACTGTTTAAGCACCAACATTGCGTTTCCTTTATACTCTGATTCTTCTACTGGCATATTTTGTCTCCTTTGTTTTGTAATAAATCGTTCAACCAACTGAAAAGATCCGCAACAACTCTCTCCCGACCCATCTCATTAAACGGTTCATGATAAAACCGATCATAAAAAATCAACCGTTTTTTCTCTGATTTTATCTTATCATAAAGCCTCTGCGCCCCCTCGGGAACGACGATTGTATCCCCTGTTCCCTGAAGAATCAAGACCGGCAGGGCAATCTGATCCGCTCGTCTCTTGACCATATCGTTCATCTTCCGAAGTGCGTAATAAAATCGGGGCGTGCCGCTCGATTGTATAAGCGGATCGGCACGAAAAGCGGTCGTCATCTCCGGATCATGACTCAATTTTTCTGGATTGCTGGGATATCGAATATGAATGGTTGGGCAAACAAAATTCAATACAACCCCCATAAAATGAATGATCCATGGAAGAGGAAAGAACTCGTAGGCCGGAGCAGAAAGAATTATCCCATCCACCCCGTTCGGAAAATGAATACAAAATGCAGACACCACCAATCCGCCGAGGCTGTGACCGATTAAAAAAAGCGGTATCTTCGGATGGGTATTCCGGGCCACGACAATCATTGCTTTCAGATCGTCTAAAAAATCGGTGTAATGCGCCACATCCGTTCTGCGGCCGGTCGATTTTCCAAACCCCCTCTGATCGTAAGCAAACACAGCAAAATCGACTTCCGCAAGTTCCCGTTGGAGCTTAAAATATCGGCCTCCATGCTCGCTCAAGCCATGAACAATTATTAGAACAGCGCGTGGATTTTCCGGAGCAACCAAACTATAGGATAAAGTAACATCCGCAAGCTGCAACTCCACTGTCGTTATTCCGCCCCTTCAAGGAGCGGCAAGGTGGGGATAGGGTTCATTCAATAACCTCACCGTAAAGGGCGCCTGTAGTGGTTTCCGTGACTCTAACAGAAACAAATTCTCCCGGATTAAAAGCCGTTTTTGGAAAGACCACGGTAAGATTTCCTGCTGTCTTTCCCATTTGTTGATTGATCCCTTTATCCGCACTTCCTTCAATAAGAACGCGCACCGTCTGCCAGCTATAACACCGATGTTTTGCAAACGCAATCTCATGCTGTATATTGTTCAGGCGAACAATCCGATTCGTTTTATCAACCTCCGCAACATCATCAGGATAGTCCCTTGCCGCAATCGTTCCTTTTCGTTCAGAGTATTTAAAAATAAAGGCGTTATCAAATTGTACGGCATCCATCAACTGCACTGTTTCTTGAAAATCTTTCTCCGTCTCAGTCGGAAATCCAACGATCATATCGGTTGTTAACGTAGTCGTGGGGATAACACGGCGAATCGTTTTCACAAGACCCAGATATTCCGCGGATGTATAAGTTCGATTCATCAGGTTTAAAATCCGATCGGAGCCAGATTGCAGAGGGAGATGAATATGATTGCAGATGTTGGGATATTCGGCAATCGCGTATAGTAATTTTTCAGAAAAATCTTTTGGATGAGGCGATGTAAATCGAATTCGTTTCAAACCGGGAATCTGCGCGGCCTTTACAATCAGATCGGCAAATGTCTCTCCTTCATGACAATAAGAATTAACATTCTGCCCTAACAGGGTTACCTGCGGGTATCCTGCGGCTACAAGTTGTTCCAACTCATTTAAGATCGAAGGAATAGAGCGACTTCGCTCCCGCCCGCGTGTGTAGGGGACCACGCAAAAGGCGCAGAAATTATCACAGCCGCGCATAATCGTGACCCATGCATTGACCCCTTCTATGCGAGTCGGGGCAATATCGCTGTAGGTTTCATATTCCGAAAGTGATGCCTCTACCTCATGATGATTCGTCTGAACGATTCTGTCAATGAGATTTGGCAATGCCCGATAATTATCAGGACCTACGACCAGATTGGCCACCGGGTGCATCAGCAATTCCTCTTTGAGATTCTGGGCCATACATCCTAATACGCCAACAACGAAAGGTCGATGCTCGGCCTCTCTTTGCTTTTTGAGCGGGCGCAGGATGTCCAAACGGCCGTATATCTTCCGATGGGCATTTTCCCGAATGGCACATGTATTCATCAACACCACCTCGGCATCGTTTGCTGACGATGTCATCTGATGGCCTTTGGCAATTAAAATCGACCGAATCAGTTCCGAGTCGGCAACGTTCATCTGACAGCCGTATGTTTCTAAAAGGATGTTCACGACAACACCCCCACGGCCATATCGCCCGTAACCCCCATGATAAAAACAGGCAATAATTGACCCGCCAGGTTGGTCGAACTCCTAACCCTCACCCGTATATAATTGTCGGTGTAGCCGGAATAAAAAGTCGGAACGCCGACTGCGTTATTATTTTCAAATAAAACATCAAACACCCTGCCAATAGCCGCGTTATAAAATGTTTGTTTTTTCTTTTTGGAAAGATCGCGCAGAATCTGTGACCGTTGTCGAATAATGGACGAAGGGACATTTTGAAGACCCATCCGCGTCAGACGGGTTCCCTCCCGCATTGAAAACGGAAACACATGCAGATAGGCAAAAGGAAGCAATTCAATGAGGGAAACCGTTTCGAAAAATTCTTCTTCTCCTTCCCCGGGAAATCCCACCATCACATCGGCGCCCAGAGATAAATTTTGGACTTTATCCATCGCTTCATTAACAAACGTAATATAATCTTCTCGCGTATAGCGCCTGCCCATCTTGGATAAGATATTGTTACTGCCGCTTTGCAAAGGCAGATGCAGATGCGGACAGAGCTTTGTATTGCCCATGTAATCTAAAAGCAAAGGAGAGACAGTGGTCGGCTCAATCGATGAGATCCGAACACGGGCAAGCCCCTTGACCGCATCCAGCGCGATGATCAGATCAGCCAATCCCCTATCCTCACAGGAATATTCTCCCAGGTTCACGCCAGTTAATACAATCTCTTGGAATCCTTGCGCGGCCCAAAGAGATACTTCTAACAAAACATCATCAAACTTTCGGCTTCGCTCTCGCCCTCGCGTATAAGGAATAATGCAAAACGAACAGAAGAAATCACAGCCATCTTGAATCTTAACGTTGGGTCGGGTTTGATGATTAAAGACCGCAAATGTGGGTAGCGTAAAATCATCTTTACTGATTTTGGGTGAGTGGAAGATTAGCGGTTCTGATAATTTGCCAAAACCTTTTCCAAGCGCGTTTTGAATCAGCGCAGGAAGGAGCATCTTATGACCAGAACCTGCAATCAGATCAATCCCCGGCATCTTTCGCAAGGCATCGACCCCAACCTGCGCATAACACCACGTAACGGCAAGAAATGTGTTTGGGTTTTTCTTCAGGATTTTTCGTATCAAGCGACGCGTGTCCGCCTCAGCGGATTCTGTAACCGAGCAGGTGTTAATGACGCAAAGATCGGCAGTCGTTGCAGGATCCACAACCGTATATCCAGCCGTTGCAAACCCTCCGCCCAGGGAGTCGCTTTCTGACTGATTCAGCCGGCACCCAAAGGTATGAAATGCAACAGTCAGGTCTCGATGGGGTAACCGGCTTGGATCCATGCTCCAAATCCACCTTCCATCGAGGCAACATTCTCATATCCCATTCTTTTCAAGGACTGAGCCGCGACTGCGCTTCTTCAGCCTCCTGCGCAATGCAGAATAATGAGCTTTGCTTTATCGTTGACACGTCGTTCAATCGTCATTTCAAGAACCCCGCGCGGAATAGAAGCGGCTTCTGGAATCCGTCCTTTCTGGTATTCTTCCGATTCTCGAACATCGATTAGAAGAAAGTCGGCCTGTTGATCCATCTTCCCCTTGACTTCATTGACCTGTAACAATTGAATCTCTTGTTCTGCTTCATGAACAAGATCTTTCCATCGCTTCATTTATATTTCTCCTAAAAGGTGCGAAAGAACGGGCGCAACAAACGCTTCAAACCCGTCCACAATATCTTCTGGTTCTCCAGACAAACAAATCACAGGCTTCATTGCGATAACCCCTAATAGAGTTGGTTTTATATTAAAGGATTCCGAAATGATCGCTTGTCTATGGGCCTCCAAAGTGGCGACGGGATTGGTCATCTGATAGGCGCTTACCCCTTTAATCAGATCGGACATAAAGTATCCTCCTAACGCGCGGGTTGCCCCAGAGAGCACGACCATATCGACCTTTCCAACAACTTCTACTATTTTTTTTATAAATGGCAAAAGGTCGTTTGGCATGATTCCG
This sequence comes from Candidatus Troglogloeales bacterium, assembly GCA_016195485.1. GTDB lineage: Bacteria > Nitrospirota > Nitrospiria > SBBL01 > SBBA01 > JACPZM01. The sequence goes on from JACPZM010000035.1 coordinate 15,485, forward strand.
TAAAACAAGGGAAGCCCCCCTGATTTTGAAATCATCGCGGAGAGGCAAGACGCATTACAGTCATACTTTGACCCGATCTTGTAAGTGGTCCCGGGAGCGATCAGCTCTTTTCCTGTTGAGAAGACGGCCACCTTTGGGGGACGCGAGACCTTCACCTTCAGAATCCCCTGATGAGCCAGTACAAGAATATCGCTTGCATTAAGCGTGCGCCTCTTACGAAAGATAATGTTGCCAACTTTGCGCACAGACCCTTGAAGAATAATATTCTCATGCTTTTCCACGCGACGGATTACATGAATCACCTCGTCTGATCGCTCTACTTCAGTCTCCTTCAAAACAGCATAATGGCCTTCCATAAACCGTTTAATCGCCATATAGCTATCTATCTCCACCTTAACTGTCTTTCCCAATGGAAGTTCAATCGCCATACTCGGATCGGGAATATCCCCTACAAGATCGAATGTCATCGGCCTCTTAAACGAGGCCAATGCGGTACCGGAAGCAAGAAGAAGATACCCGCTAACCGTCGACTTTGAATATGGGGGATCGTCCGCCACTGCGGCCAGATCTTCCGAAAGAACGCGTCCTATCGCGCTTACAATAGCCACTTCCTCCGACTCGCGAGGGCCTTTCTCGATCCGGTCAAGCAAACACTCCAGCGCTTCTTTTTTAGCAACCTTTACCCCAGTCATTTTCATGCCGGTTATGTTTTTCATGTTTTTCATCTTTTGAAAACAGCCACCGAAAGAATTTCCAAACAGGCACATTCATATCACGAAGTTCATTTTTAATTCAAGTCGGCCGTAATGATAGATTTTGAGCGCGACAAAAAACTTGACATTGATTTCATGCGTATCATACAATTCGGGCCGTAAGGAAGTTGTCCTGATGGCCAACCGTTTCAGAGTGACTTTGGAAAGACGCTATGAGGTGTACGGCGAAGGATGTGGAGGCGATGCCATGCATCGCCCCCGCTGTCAGGGCAGAATATTTAATGTAAGGAGGAAGTAGAAATGCCAAAAGGTCGTGTCAAGTGGTTTAACGCCAGCAAAGGATATGGATTCATCACACAGGATAGTGGAACGGATGTTTTCGTTCATTTTTCTGCGATCGAATCGGACGGATTTAAGTCTCTTCAAGAAGGTCAAGAAGTTGAGTTCGAGGTAACATCTGGCGCAAAAGGACCACAAGCGGCGAAAGTGACTGCAACTGCCGTCGCCTAGCGTTTTTCTGGGGCAACGCGCCCTGCGAGGGGTGCGACCCCTGCGAGGTACGCGGGAGAGGGACAATTCCCTCTCCCCCTGCTCTCTTTCACATCCGTATCTCCGTCCCAAATAAAATAGGGTTTGATAAATCAAACCCCTGCCGATTGATGATCTAATCCGGCCTTTATAAATTCCCTGAATAACGGGTGGGGGTTTTCAGGTCGAGATTGAAATTCAGGATGATATTGAACGGCCACAAACCAAGGGTGGTCTTTTAACTCAATCAGCTCAACCAATGTTTTGTCTGGTGAAAGCCCGGCAAAAACGAGTCCAGCATCACTTAACTGTTTTCTATAGCTATTATTCACCTCATACCGGTGGCGATGTCTTTCGGATATCTCGCCGTGCTGATAGGCCTGATAGGTCCGTGTTCCCTTTTGTATGAGGCAGGGATAGGCCCCAAGCCGCATTGTTCCTCCCTTTTCCTTTTTGTTGCGCTGGGAACCCATTAAATCAATCACCGGATGAGGGGTATGCGGTTCAAACTCTGTACTGTTGGCCCCTTTTAAGCCCGCGACATTTCTCGCAACCTCAATGACCGCGCATTGCATTCCAAGACATATTCCAAAGAAAGGAACTCCCCCTTCCCTTGCGTATCGTATTGCCGAGATTTTCCCCTCCGTTCCGCGCGTGCCAAAACCACCTGCGACTAAAATCCCACTGCACCCTTTTAACATTGGTGAAACGTCAACCCCCTCCAGACGTTCGCTGTCGATCCATTCGATATGGATTTTAACCTCATTGCCAATCCCGCCATGAATCAGCGATTCGTAAAGACTCTTATAGGAGTCTTTCAGACCCACATATTTTCCAATGAGGGCAATAGAAATTTCCTTTTTGGAATGATATATCCGATTCACCATTTTCTCCCAACTCTTTAAGTTGGGGCGGTCTGATTTCAATTTCAATTTTTTTGTGATGATTTCATCTAGTCCCTCTTTGTGAAAGACCAACGGAACCTCGTAGCTTGATTCAACATCCTTTGCTGTAATGACAGCTGTTGTCTCAACATTACAAAAAAGGGCAATTTTTTTCTTTAATACCTGTGAAATAAATCGGTCGGTACGACAAAGCAGGATATCCGGCTGGATGCCGATCTCTCGAAGTTTATTAACGCTATGCTGTGTCGGCTTTGTCTTGAGTTCGTCAGCCGCTTTGATGAATGGAATTAAAGTCAGGTGAATATATAAAACATTTTCCTTCTTAATATCATAAGGAAACTGCCGAATCGCCTCCAGAAAAGGCAACGACTCAATATCCCCAACGGTACCTCCAATCTCCACAATCACGACATCAATCTTCCGCCCTTTTACACGACCTGCAGCGACAATACAGTGTTTTATTTCATCAGTGATATGGGGAACTACTTGAACAGTGCCGCCCAGAAAATCGCCCCGTCTTTCTTTTGAGATCACATTGTAATAAATCTTTCCAGTGGTGTAGTTATTTTCCTTTGACATCCGATTTAAGGAAAACCGTTCATAGTGACCCAAATCTAAATCGGTTTCGGCGCCGTCGTCTGTCACAAAAACCTCCCCGTGTTGATACGGATTCATCGTTCCAGGATCGACGTTAATATAAGGATCAAGTTTAAGAAATGTAACTGAAAGACCTCTGGCTTCAAGCAAATTTCCAATAGATGCCGCAGACAATCCTTTTCCCAAAGACGAAATAACCCCCCCTGTCACAAAAATATATTTCATTGACTCCTCTCCGTTATTTCATTCGCGCAATTCATCTCCATCAATATATTCTATTTGGAAACAATAAACAAGATTAGCCCAAATGCCGCTTAACATGGTACAATCTGCCGATGTCCTCGATTTGGTTCTGGTCAATATGACCCTGAGTGGTCAGTTGCAGCATGGTAGATAGAAAAAAGAAAGGGGTGGTTTGAAAAGATGGGTGAGACACGCGTTAATCTGAAGAGACTTCTGGAAGATATTCGGGATAGTTATCCGCTTCCATTGGCCGAAGTAATTCTCACAGAACTTGTGGCCAATAGCCTCGACTCCGGCGCTTCTTCAATCTGGTGTTCTACGAATGCCTCTGGCCGGACGTTTACTATAATCGATAATGGTCGTGGGATGCGAGAGGGTGAGCTTTCGACCTATCATGACATTGCGGCCACCACCAAGATACGGGGCAAAGGAATTGGTTTTGCCGGGATCGGGGCAAAGCTCGCCCTCTTGGTGGCCCAGTCCGTGATAACGGAGACCAAGATGGGTAGTAAACATCAGGCAACCTCCTGGTCCCTTGCCGGGCCAATGCGAGCTCCGTGGAAAAAAATCAAGCCGCCAGGATGGTTAAAAGAATCATCTGGAACGGCCGTGCAAATTACGTTGCCTGAAAAGCAATCCGACGGGAAAGAGCTTCTTCATTCACCGTTTATCCGGAACACCTTCATTACCCACTTTTTGCCTCTTTTTGACGAGGAGCTTTTAAAACGACTGGGTCGGCTCTATGCCAATCGAATCTCTTTTTTCCTGAACGAACATCCCATTCTACCTGATCCAAGCCAGGAGGTGTTACCCCGGCGATTTTTTTATGTTTATGTCTCAAAAACGAAAAAACCGGTTGGTGTTGGATTTTTATCCGCTTCAGATCAAGAACGTGCAGAGCCGCAACAGGGGATAGCGATCTCAACCTACGGAAAGGTTATTAAGAGGGGGTGGGAGTGGGTTGGGGCAACCCCAATTCGACCAGGCCGGATCAACGGGATTGTTGAAATTCCAGCCTTGGCCCAGATTCTCACAACAAACAAGGCCGATTTTCTTAAAGATCAGACCAGTTTAAAAACATACTACCGGTATCGCAAAGCGATCCAAGCTGCTATCGAGCCGATTCTCGCCGAACTTGGTGAACAACCGATTACCCCCCCACTTTCTTCGCATCGATTCTTGGGTTCGACGGATCGAATCGCCCTCCAAGAGGTTATATCAGAAATGCTAACGGAGTTTCCGGAGCTTGAGCCATTAGTAGGAATGCGGCCAGGCGGGGATAAAGAAAGGCCGTCTCCCTTGCCTGAAACGTTTCCACGAATGCGTTTATTTGATGATAATACAGCGTCTCCAGAAACGGAAACATTGGCGGAGGAGAAATCTCAAGAGGGCACAGACGAGACGCGAGATCCGTTGGCGCTTTTGTTGCCGAAGGAAGATCCCCCTCTGGCAAGGATGGCCATGAACGGGATGATTGAGTCTGATCCAAAAGCAATGAAAAAATCACGACAAAAATCGTATCTTTCGATTGGCTTTGAGGAGGATCCAACACGTGCGGCCCTCGGATGGCTCTCGGATGAGACCATCTGGATCAATAAGGGGCATGCTGCATATAGAAAGGCCGCTGAAATGGGATACGAGCGGTACCACACCGTGGTGGTGGTGGGCTGGGTTCTGGCTTCTTATGTGGTAGGGGCGATTCATGCGGGGAACGCCGATATCGCCGGTTTTCTTGCCCGCTACCTTGACGGTTGGGGGCGCCGCTAGCGTAGTCTGAGTTTAAGAAAAAGAGGCAAGTTCAAGCGCGGGGTGCGGGCTTATATCAAGCGGCGCGAATACTCCTCTTTCTAAATGAGAAAGACCGGCCATGGCAATCATCGCGGCGTTGTCTGTGCAATAGTGCGGCGATGGCATGTAGACCGAAAACCCCGCGCGTTCTCCTTCCTCCTGCATTCTTCGCCGCAAGAGAGAATTGGCCGCCACGCCTCCTACCAATATCATACTGTTTGCATTGTTTTGCCTAAGCGCTAAAAGGCTTTTTAATACTAACGATTCAATAATCGCCTTCTGATACGAAGCCGCAATATCTGCATGGAATGAGGGCAAATCTTTTTTGATGTTCTCTTGTTGAAGCATTTGTCGGAGGGCAGTCTTCACACCACTAAAACTGAAATTGAGACCGCCTGCACGATGCGGAATCGTAAAAGGGTAGATTGGATTCCCCTGTTTGGCCAATCGGTCGATGACTGGCCCACCGGGATATTCATATCCGAGGAGTCGTGCGCCCTTATCCAATGCCTCTCCTGCGGCATCGTCCAGCGTCTTTCCCAAAAGATAATACTCTCCCCGCTTTGGCATTTTGTAGAGATTGGTATGGCCACCCGATACCACGAGGGCAATTGCAGGAAACGAAATATCTTCCTGCTCCAAAAAGACAGAGGAGATATGTCCTTCCAGATGATGAATCGCAAGAAGCGGAATATGGAGCGCGTAAGACAACGACTTGGCGAAAGAGACGCCGACTAAAAGCGCTCCGATTAAACCAGGGCCAACCGTGACGGCAACGGCGTCAAGTTGTGTCAGCGCACACCCGGCACGACGGAGCAATTCGTTGAGGAGCGGGCCAATTGCTTCAATATGTCTTCGACAGGCCAACTCTGGAACAATCCCGCCATACGGCTTGTGAAGATCAATTTGAGAGGAAAGAAGATTAGTAACTCTGCTTGCATTTATTACCGCAACGGCTGTCTCATCGCATGAGGTTTCAATGCCTAAAATACAACGATCCATTGTCACAAAATCCCATTATTTTTCATCAGTAAATTTGTGTTTGATAAGTGGGTTCCCCCCGCCATTATAGCATCTGGCTCCTTGCCGTAACATCATCTTGTCTTGTAGAATGATCGCAGGAGATTAAAAGAGATGCCGACCGACGACACGGGAGAAACAGCCAACATCAGAAAACGCACTTCGTCTGGAGGCCTTCTTTACAGAATCAATGGTGGTGTTGAGGTTATCCTCATTTCGCATCGCGGTCAAAAAGGAACAACGGTCTGGTGTCTTCCTAAAGGGACTGTAGAGGCGGGAGAGTCTTTGGAAGAAACCGCCTTGCGAGAGGTGCGTGAGGAGACTGGGATTACAGGCCGCATACTCGAAAAGCTGGGGGAAATCCAATACGAATTTTACTCAAAACAAGATAAAATCTTAATCTTTAAGACCGTGCATTTCTATTTACTGGAATATCTTGCTGGCAATGAAAAAGATCATGACGATGAGGCAGATGAAGCGCGATGGTTCTCCGTTAATGATGCGGAAAAGCGTCTGACGCATCTCAATGAACTCGCGATGCTGCAAAAAGCGGCCTATTTGATCAGAGCTGCTGCTTTGCCGCCCACCAGTTTAACCCAATCCCCAGATCAACTTTAAGCGGGACAGACAACCAAATCACCTCCTCCATTAACGACGTCACTTTTTCCTGCATGAAAAAAATCTCGCCATCGGGGATTTCAAAGAGAAGTTCATCGTGCACCTGTAAAATCATTCGGCTTTTCACACCCCGCTCCTTCATCCACTTGGCAATTGCGATCATGGACAGCTTGATAATATCGGCAGCCGATCCCTGAATCGGCGTATTCACAGCAAGCCGCTCTCCCATCTCGCGTACTTTTCTGTTTCCGCTTGATAGCTCTGGAATCTCCCGTCTGCGGTTGAAAAGGGTTGTCACATATCCCATCTTTTCAGCCCCCCGCACTGTCTTTTCAATAAACGCTTTCACGCCATGGTAATGCGCAAAATAAAGATCAATATACCGTTTTGCCTCTTTTTGGGAAATCCCCAGATTCGCCGCCAGCCCAAAGGGGCTTATGCCATAAATAATTCCAAAATTAACCGTCTTGCCAACTCTTCGCATCTCTTTTGTAATCACATCTTTTGGAAGGGCAAAAATCTCGGCGGCTGTTTTAACATGAATATCTTCACCCGTTTTAAAGGCGTTGATCAGGGCCGGATCGTTCGATAGATGCGCCAGAATCCGAAGCTCAATCTGATTGTAATCGGCGGTCAGCAGCAACGACCCTTCCTCGACAATAAAGGCCTGACGAATTCTCCGCCCCCACTCTCCAACCACCGGAATATTCTGAAGATTCGGATCGGTAGAGGAAAGACGCCCTGTTGCGGCAACCGTTTGATTTAATTTCGTATGCACGCGATCTTCCTGATCAACCAGATTTGGCAAAACATCCACATACGTTGATTTGAGTTTCACCCCCTGGCGATAATTGAGTATCTCTGCTGGCAGTTCATGCTGAATGGACAGATGCGTTAAAACCTCTTCGTCGGTAGAGAAGCCTGTCTTTGTTTTGCGAAGCGGCGTAAGATGCAATTCGTCAAAAAGGATTTGTCCTAACTGTTTTGGGGAATTGATATTAAATTCTCTTCCAGCGAGGGCGTAAATCTTTTTCGTTAATTCGACGAGTGTTGTTTGCAAATCGGCTGACATTGATTTTAGCAGGGGAACATTGATTTTGACCCCCGATTGTTCTATTTCCGATAGGACGGCCATTAAGGGAATTTCAATATCAAAAAAAAGTGAGGAAAGTCCGCGTTCCGCAAGGAGTAACAACTGTTGTTCTTTGCTTTCCGTAAGAGAGTGATCCCGCTTTGTAGGATTTAACAGATAATCTGCAATCATCATCTCTGGAGTGGCCCTCTCAACTCGTACAGAATCGTCGTGCGCGTTCTTGTCATTCCCGAATGGTTCTACCGGGAATCTGACATCGTTCTCCCTCATTTCCTTCAATAAAGACGAGAACTCAAGCTCCTGCAGAAGGGGAACAAGCGCGTCCATATCAGGCGGAGAAATTTTATACGTTTCGAGATTAAAATCAATCGGGCAATTTATATCAATCGTCGCGAGCGATCGACTCAGGCGGGCTATCTCTTTTTCTTTTTCCAGCGCCTCTCGCAGTTTTGGTCGCTTGACCTGATTCAAGTTTAACAATAGATTTTCAATAGTGCCCCATTGGCCGACCAGATCAATAGCCGTTTTTTCGCCAACGCCAGCGACGCCCGGAATGTTGTCGGCGGTGTCTCCCATCAGGCCCATGATTTCAACAATCTGGGGAGGGGCAACTCCAAATCTTGCGCGTATTTCTACTTCTGTAAACCGCTTTTCTTTCAGCGTATCGTAGATCGTAATATGCGGAGAGATCAGTTGAAACATATCCTTATCCCCGCTGACAATCATAACGTTAAGCCCTTGTGCCTCTCCCTTTTTAGCGAGCGTCCCAATGAGGTCGTCGGCTTCGTATCCCTCGCGCAAGGTCGAGAAAATCCCAAACGCGGACACAGCGCGATGAATGTACGGAATCTGAATCGAAAGCGGCTCCGGCATTGGAGGCCGATGGGCTTTGTATTCTTTGTACGCGGTGTGGCGAAACGTGGGACCTTTGGCGTCGAACACAATAGCAAGATAATCAGGCGACATCTCATTCACAATCTTCATGATCATTTTCATGAAGCCGTAGACGGCGTTTGTGGGAAGCCCCTTGCTGTTTGAGAGTTCGCGGATGGCGAAATAAGCCCGAAAGATATACGAACTGCCATCAATGATATAGAATGATTTCACTGAACTAATGGCCTGTCAATAAATAACCGGAGGGGATACTAGAGCGTTAGCGAGAGAGGGCAAGCCCCCCGATAAGATATTGTATATCCTCGTCGTCGAATCGCAATCCGGCCCCAACGAAAAGAGTATCCCGTTCGGAATTGAGTATCTGATCATACCCTACGCCAAACTGTATATAGCGCAATAGTTCATACTGGGCCGAAACTTTCAGATGAGGTTTCTTGGAAAGCGGATCGTCACTGTTGAAGTCCCACGCGTCAACGGAAAATTTCAGATGGTCGTCTTGCGAATAAAGATCGCCGCCTATTCCAAACGCATTTTCCATAAGGCCAATTCGAAGACCAAAGCTTGGAAGCCGCTTGCCAAACTGCGCGGAGAATTTTAATTTTCGAGTTGTTTGCAAGTCGGTTACAGTACTGGGGACCCCATCTTTTGTGGTGAGGTTCGTCGTGAGCGCAACCTTGCCTACCGGATCATCTACCAATTCCACCAGATAATATTTGTCCTGCCGCGGTGACAGTGTTAATGAAAAATAGCCTTTACTTTCCGATTCCTCCAATTGATATTCGTTTCGGAAACCGACATTGGTTTTAAAGCGTTGAATCCGTCCCAATGTGTTTGAAACCCCTTCCAGCGCGGTGTTCAAATTGTTATAAGCCTTTTCGTCGGCAAAGAGCTTTCCAATGGTTCCCTCGCCCTGTTCCACCTTTTTTGTAATCGACTGAACAGATTTTAACGACCCTCCCAAGTCATCCAACGTTCCAGATAGTTTATCGTACGCCCCTTGATCATAAATCAGCTTTCCAACGGTTCCCTCCCCGCTTTCTATTTGTTTTGTGATCTTGGTTAAACCTTTTAACAGCGTTTGCCCTTCTTGATTGAGAAATTCCGAGAACGATTCCAGATTAGATATCGAATTGCCCATCGACTTTTGATTGGAACGAACAAATGCGTCAATGCCTTTTGTGAGAGACCGAACCTGATTGACAATATCCTTCATTGATTGCTCCCCTTCTTTCGTTCCGAAGGCGCCCCGCAACGAGGCGGTAACAGCGCCGACATCATCGGCCACCTTTACAAATCGGGTAATCAGATCGGCGACCTGACCTGTGAGCTGTTCAACACTGGCCCCTTTATTCACGGACGGGAGTAATGTCCCATTGTCTGCTAAAGACTCTTGACTGTGCCCGAGCAAAATTTCCATAAAACGATCTCCCAGAAGGCCGCTAGATGCAATCGATGCGGAACTGTCTTTCGGAATCTCTATCCCTTGGTTAATGAGGAGTGTCACGACCGCTCCTCCCTTTTTTTCCAATTTTATCTTGTCTACTTTCCCAACCTCTACCCCGGAGATGCGTACAGGCGCCCTTGCCTCTAATCCCAACACCGTGGGAAAAACTACGGAAATGCGATATCCTTTATCACCGAATGTGAACCCGCCCACTTTAAACGTCATGTAAGATAGGACGATGGCTCCCAGCATGACCACTACCCCCACTTTGGCTTCTGTTGTAAACGACAAATGACCTCCTCGTAGGGGCGGGGTTACCACGCCCCTACATTTTTAATCTACGCGAATAGGGCCTTCCGAGCTTCCATTGATAAACTGCTGAATCACCGGGTTTTTACTGTTTTGAATCTGTGTCGGCGTTCCCACTTCCAATATCTCTCCGTGGTAGAGCATCGCAATTTTATTCGCAATTTTATAAGCGGATTTCATATCGTGTGTGATCGTCAACGAGGTCACCGAAAGGTTTTGATTCATCTGTGCAATCAGATTGTTAATCACGTCCGACATAATCGGATCCAGTCCCGTTGTGGGTTCGTCATAAAGTATAATCTTTGGGTTCATTGCAATAGCGCGCGCAAGCCCCACCCGCTTTTTCATTCCTCCTGATAGGTCTGCGGGCATCTTATCTTCAATCCCGCGAAGGCCGACCATCGCAAGTTTTGCCTTTACGATTTCCATAATCGCCTCTTTTGGCAAACGGCTGTGCTCTTTTAATACAAAGCCGATATTTTCCCACACGCTCAGAGAGTCAAAAAGCGCCGCTCCCTGAAATAACATCCCAAACCGTTTGCGAAAATGAGAGAGTTCTCCCTCTGATAAATCGGCAAGATTCTGACCGTCAATAATCACCTCTCCTTTGTCCGGACGTATTAGCCCAATGACGTGCTTTAGAATAACCGATTTCCCCGTTCCACTGCCACCAATAACAACGACCCCCTCTCCCGCCTCAATTTTAAGATTCACCCCGCGCAGGACATGATGACTGTTAAAACTCTTATAGACATTGCGCAGTTCGATCATTGGCATAGATACTTATGACCGAAGGAATGCTGTGACGAAATAGTTAGAAATAAGAATGAGCATCTCGGAGACAACGACGGCGCCGGTTGTGGCGCGGCCAACCCCTTCGGCCCCCCCATCGGCCTGAAATCCTTTATAACAACTGACTCCGGCAATAATCCCTCCAAAAACCGCCGCTTTTAATAGTCCTCCAAAAATATCCTCCATTTCCAAATACTGTGTTGTGCGTTGGAGATATGCCCCCGCGTTTGCCCCCAGCAGATTAACAGAAATGAGATATCCCCCCGCAATACCGATAAAGTCGGAAAAAACAGTTAGCAGGGGGAGCATCACAATCCCGGCGATAAAACGGGGCGTCACCAGATATTGAATCGGATTCACCGCCAGTGTGGCAAGGGCGTCAACCTGCTCTGTTACTTTCATCGTCCCAAGCTCAGCCGCCATTGCGGCGCCGGCGCGGCCAGCGACGATCAGCCCCGTGAGTACCGGGCCTAACTCTCGCGTCATGGACAACGCAACAACCGTTCCAACCAATCCCTCGGCGTTAAACCGTTTAAAGCCAGTATAACCCTGAAGGGCTAAAACCATGCCGGTAAAGGTCGCTGTAATCAAGACAACCGGTATTGAGCCGACGCCAACCGACTCCATCTGTTTAGAAAGATTTCGAAGACGGTAAGGGGGCCGGAAGATATAAATAAAGGCGTTGTAGAAAAGGAGGGCCATCGCCCCCATTTCAGTCAGGAACCGGATAATCCATTTACCAAATCGATCAAAAAATCGCATGAATAATTGGGGGTCTCCCCTCGATGCCTTCATTCGCCTTATGATAGCAATGAAACGGCAAAGTGTAAAGGAAAAGTTATAATCCTCATTCCGCGATTGCGGAATAGGTTTTGGGAACAGCTTTACACCACAATAAAGATCATTGTACAATACCGACTCAAGCGACTGTTTGTTTTTTATGCAAGGTTCAGGAGGTAAAATGTCGACAAAAGGAGATCAGTTTCGCAGGGTATCGGGTGGTCTTATTTTATTACTTATTGGAACGATTGTCGGGGTGACATTGGTCTCGGAGTTTCACCTGTTGCCCGTGGGGCAGGCCGTCAATGATCCGGCAAAAGAAAAATCTGCAGAGATTCTTCCGTCAGATTCGCAGATTTTTGTAAGTATCTCAAAAGCCGTAACGCCCGCCGTGGTCAATATTTCGACAACACGGATTATCAAAGACAACAGCGAGCAGGGAGGATTGCCATTTAATGATCCTTTATTCCGAAGATTTTTCGGGGAGGGGGGGGAGCCTTTTCAGCATCGCAGAGGTGCGCCTCAACAACGAAAGGAACAGAGTCTAGGTTCGGGGGTGATTGTCTCTTCCGACGGGCTGATTGTAACCAATAATCATGTCGTGGAAGAAGCAGACGAGATTAAAGTGCTTCTGGAGGACAAGCGCGAGTTTAAGGGAACGGTGGTAGGGAAGGACAAGAAGAGCGACATTGCCGTTATTCGGATCGAGGCAACCCATTTGCCTACGGTTCCGTGGAGTAATTCCGATAACCTGCAAGTGGGAGAGTATGTGGTTGCCGTTGGGAATCCGTTTGGGTTAAATCAGACCGTGACCATGGGAATCGTCTCTGCGATTGGCCGGGCCAATGTTGGCATTGCCGATTATGAAGATTTTATACAAACCGATGCGGCCATTAATCCTGGCAATTCAGGCGGGGCATTGGTGAACATTCGCGGGGAATTGATTGGAATCAACACGGCTATTTTTACGCGGAGCGGCGGTTATATGGGGGTCGGCTTTGCAGTGCCTAGTAATATGGTTCGGTCTGTTATGGATTCTCTGGTGAAAACCGGCAGGGTTACGCGAGGGTGGTTGGGGGTCTCTATCCAAGACATTACCCCGGCGTTGGCAAAGGAGTTTGGGCTGAAGGATTCCAAAGGTTCTCTCGTGACCGATATTATGCCCGACTCCCCAGCGGCAAAAGCAGACTTAAAAAGGGGGGATGTTATTTTCTCTTTTACGGGGCACGAGATTGAGAACTCCAGCCATTTGAGAAATATGGTCGCGCGTACCGGCGTTGGGACAAAGGCGTTGGTGAAAATCATCCGGGATAAAAAAGAGAAAGAAATTTCTGTGACCCTTTCCGAACAGCCAAAAGAGGTCGCAGAAAAGGGTGAGGAAAAGGAGGCAGAATCTGGGTCATTTGGCATTTCGGTTCAGGATGTCACCCCTGATATGGCCGAGCAGTTTAATCTTGATCCGAAGGAAAAAGGGGTCATCGTTGTGCAGATAGAGGAGGGGAGTCTGGCCGAGGAGGCGGGTCTGCGGGAAGGCGATTTAATTATCGAAATAAACCGGAAACCGGTTTTGGATCTTAAAAGTTATGAAAGGCTTTTTACCAAAATAAAGAAGGGCGAGGCTGTCTTAATCTTGATCAATCGACAAGGAAGTCGGTTTTACTTGACTCTCACGAAAGATATGGGATGACAACCCCCTTAATCCCCCTTATGTTCAGGGGGAATTTACCTGCATGAAAGGGGATCAATATGTTGGGAGCAGTTCTGTTTTACGCTTTATTTTTTTGTTTTTCTCTGGCGGTTGGAACTTTTTTTGGAAAATTTGGAACGAGGAGGATTTGTTGGGGAATTTTGGGGCTTGTATTAGGAGTCTCGATTAGCGGTCTCGTGTCTGTTATCCTTGAACCGATATTAATCCCTCTTTTTGCTTCGTTTACTTTTCCGCCTTTGGGCGTCGTTGGTTTTATGAGTTGGAAGGCGATCTTCCTGCTTTTTTTTTCCTGTCTAGGAATTGTTCTGGCTTTAAAGGTCGAAAAGGATCCCCGTCTTTTAGAGTGGCACAGTCCGCATTCCATTTCTAACAGCAAGATACTGGATACCAGTGTTATTATTGATGGGCGAATCGCAGACCTTTGCGAGACCGGCTTTTTGGAGGGAACTTTTATCATTCCTCAGTTTGTCCTTCAAGAACTTCAATATATTGCCGATTCTGGTGACTCCAATAAGCGGGTGCGGGGAAAGCGCGGTTTGGATATTCTTCACCGTCTACAGAAGATGGAGCATTTTGATCTTCGGATTGTGAACGACGATTTCCCATCAATACGAGAGGTGGACGCAAAAATTGTGGCGCTGGCCCGGCAGATATCCGCGAAGGTTGTCACCAACGACATGAATCTAAACAGGGTCGCCGAGCTTCAAGGGGTTTTTGTTTTAAACATTAACCAACTGACAAGCGCGCTGAAGCCTGTGGTATTGCCCGGCGAGACCATGCGCGTCTTTGTTCTAAAAGAGGGGAAAGAGGCGTGGCAATGAGTGGCCTATTTGGATGATGGAACCATGATTGTGATTGATGACGCGAGAAAATCTATCGGCAAAAAAGTAGATATCTCGGTGACGTCTGTGTTACAGACGACTGCTGGCCGAATGATTTTCGCGAAGATGCGAGAGGAATCAGCGGAACACAATGCCCCCGCTACCGTCTATCCCGCACCTTCAAGAGGTTAGATCTAATGACCCATGCAGTCATTGTCGCGGCAGGAGAGGGAAAACGGGCAGGGGGAGCGGTTAAAAAGCAATTTGCTCCTCTTGCCGGGCGCCCTGTTATTATCCACGCGCTGACTCCTTTTTTTGAATCGGATGTTGTTGATCAAATTGTGTGTGTGATCGCAAAAGAGGATAGGGTTGCCCTTGAAACCTCGATGGCAAGTTATCCCGCATTGAAGATAGACCATGTAATAGAGGGTGGTGAGGCGCGTCAGGACTCGGTGGCGGCGGGGGTTTTTTTTTTGGAAAAGCATTATCCAAAAGATGATCTAGTGGTCGTACACGATGGCGTCCGCCCTTTTGTTACTGCTACACTGATTCAAAAGGTCATTGAGGCCGTATCGAATTCTCAAGGGGCAGTGGCGGCAATGAAAGTAACCGACTCGCTAAAAGAAGTAGACGCGGATCATCTGGTTTTGCGGTCGGTTCCAAGGGAACCGGTTTGGGCAATGCAAACCCCGCAAGCATTTCCATTGGGGGTGCTGGCTGAGGCGTTGCGGAAGGCAAGAGACTGCGGCTTTGTGGGAACAGATGAAGCGGACATTGTGCAACAGATCGGGTATCCTATTCTCTGTGTTTCTGGCAGTCCGGATAATATTAAAATAACAACTGCGTCGGATTTATCACGGGCTGAAAAAATGCTATCCTCTTCCCTCCCCTTCAAGGGGAGTGGCAGGGTGGGGATGGTATGATTCGAGTCGGCATCGGTTACGACATACATCGGTTGGAGGTTGGGCTTCCCTGCCGGTTGGGAGGCGTAACGATTGAACATGAAAAGGGAATGGCGGGGTATTCCGATGGGGATCCACTGCTTCACGCGATTTGCGATGCCTTGCTGGGCGCAGCAGGATTAGGCGACATCGGAATATATTTTCCAGAAGGGGAGCCAACATGGAAAGGAATAAACTCCCTAACGCTTTTAAGCGAGGTATCAAAGATGCTGATCGATCGTCAGTATCAAGTGATGAACGTCGATAGTATTATTATTGCGGAACGGCCGCGTGTTGCGCCGCATGTTCATGCAATGAAGAAAAACATTGGCCGCTGTTTGTCAATTTCAGAAGATTGTGTGAATATTAAAGCAACCACAAATGAAAAGGTCGGCTTTATCGGGCGGGAAGAGGGGATCGCCGCCCACGCCGTTTGTCTTATTGAATACCATTAAGCTGATCATCGAAGATATTCAAGCTTGTTTTGAGCGGGACCCGGCGGCGCGTAATATCTTTGAAGTCCTATTGACCTATTCGGGATTTCATGCGACACTTGCACATCGGATTGCCTATCTCCTGTGGAAGGGGCATGTCCCTGTTGTTCCTCGTCTCCTTTCGCATCTTGCCCGTTTTTTGACCGGGATTGAGATTCATCCAGGGGCTGTGATTGGACGCTCTTTTTTTATAGATCATGGCATGGGCGTGGTTATTGGGGAGACAGCCGAGATTGGCGATCATGTGACCCTTTATCAAGGGGTGACATTGGGTGGGACCGGTAAGGAGATCGGCAAACGGCATCCGACGATTGGGAATCATGTGATTATTGGGGCAGGCGCGAAGGTGTTGGGGGCGATTAACATTGGAGATTATGTTCGTATTGGCGCCAATGCGGTGGTGCTCCGATCGGTTTCCGAACATGCCACGGTTGTTGGCGTTCCGGGGAAGATAATAAAACGTCCTATGGAAGAAGAAGAGTTGGATCATTCGAAATTGCCGGATCCAATTACAGACCGGCTGGAGCAAATGGAAAAAGAGTTGTCCCTCTTTAAGGAGGAGATAAAAAAATTGGAGCGGATAAAATGAAGGGAAATGTACTCATTGTTGACGATACGGAGTTTTACAGAAAAGTATACATGACGAAGCTGCTTTCAGCCGGGTATATCACCCGCGTGGCCACCAACGGCATTGAAGCGCTTAAAGCGATGATGACACAGAAACCCGACTTAATCCTGCTCGATCTAGTGATGCCGGAGATGGATGGTTTTAAGGTGCTTCAGGCGGTGCGGGCATCTCCTGCATTAAACAGAATTCCAGTGATTGTTTTTTCGTCCAAAGGAGCTCCGGAAGAGATTCAAAAAGCGCTTCAGGCGGGAGCAAACGATTTCCTGATTAAAGCGACGACAACGCCTAATAAAGTTATCGAAAAGATTGAAGCATACTTAAAAAAGTAACCTCTGCTAATCCCAGCCCCACCCTGACCCTCCCCTTCAAGGGGAGGGCAATGTCGCGCTTTGCGATGCCCCTGCTTCGTTGGTATAAAAAGGCCGGTCGAGATTTGCCTTGGCGCAAAACAACCGTAGGCGGCGTCCCGCCTGATCCTTACGCTATATGGGTCTCCGAAATCCTACTGCAACAGACGCAGGTTTCAACGGTTCTCCCTTATTACCATCGGTTTCTATCAAATTTTCCGACGGTGCAGTCTCTGGCCGCAGCGGAAATTGACGACGTCTTAAAATGTTGGCAGGGGCTAGGGTACTACGCCCGCGCACGCAATCTATTGCTTGCCGCGAGAAGAATCGTAGACCGATTTGGCGGAACCGTTCCATTGACACTTTCGGAACTACTCACCCTCCCTGGCATTGGCCGATCCAGCGCAGGCGCGATATTAAACATCGCCTTTAGTCAGCGCCATCCGATATTGGATGGGAATGTTAAACGGATCCTCGTTCGAGTTTTTTGCATTACCAAAGACCCGAAGGAAAGACAGGTCACTGAGAAGCTATGGCGGCTTTCAGAGTCCCTTCTTCCAAAAACGAGAGCGGATCATTTCACACAGGCGATCATGGATTTAGGGGCTACGATCTGCACCCCTGCGGCCCCGAAATGCGATTGTTGTCCTGTTTCCCGTCTATGTAAGGGATACCAAAAAGGGTTGCAAAATAAACTGCCAATAAGGCCGGTTCGGAAAAAGACGCCGCATTATGATTACGTCTGCGCCATTATTCGTAACGGTGAAAAGGTCTTAATCAAGAAGCGTCAGGAGACGGGTCTTTTAGGAGGGTTATGGGAATTCCCCGGCGGCAGGGTCAGCAACCTTTGTAGTGATGCCTCCCCTTCAAGGGGAAGCAAGGTGGGGATGGGGTTCATTGGCAAGTCTCTTAATGAAATTATTGAGAAAGAAGTCGGGCAATCGGTCGCTTTGACTCCGTTGGGACTTGAAATCAAGCACGCCTTTACCCATTTTAAAATGACGATTCATCTGTTTGCAGGTTCAGTTCGTAAATCAAAGACGCAACTTCCACTTAAATGGGTTCCGATAGATCAGCTTAAAGAGCACCCATTTTCTTCGGCCCATCAAAAAATCATTTTGAAATTGCAAAATGTGAGACAATCCCGGCGTGATTTATGGTGTGGTTGATTATGAGATTGATCATTGCGGCACAGATGTGGTAGCTTACGACATGCGTTTGCCACCAGTTGTCCACTATCCATTATCCATTGTCAATTTTTTTTTAGTCCTATTCAATATCGGTTGCGCCCCACTGCTTTTTGCCTCTCCCCCGTCGTTTGTTTTCAGTTCATCTGAGATTGATGAATCGTCTGGCATCATCAAAAGCCGTCACTATCCGAACATATTCTGGACGCATAACGATTCGGGAGATACAGCGCGAATTTTTGCCGTTCATGAAGATGGAAAACTTGTTGCCGAAGTGGAAGTGGCTGGGGCGGAAAATCTGGATTGGGAAGACATCGCCGCAGGGGATCAAGGGCAGATCTATATCTGTGATATCGGGGGGAATACCAGAGTCCGTAACGATTTTGCAATTTATCTGATTCCTGAACCGAATCCTGACAGCGACAAAAGCGTAAAAGTCATCAAAAAAATAAAATTCCGTTACGAAGGCGGATCCCACTTTGATGCGGAGGCCTGTTTTTTTGCGTCCGGGCATATTTATATTTTGACAAAGCGGCTGACCATGACCAAACTTTATCGGTTGGATCCGTCTAAAGAAGATCAGGTCGCGGAAAAGATTTCAGAATATCCGGTGAGCGGCATGGTAACCGGGGCAGATGTTACCCCGGATGGAAAAACGCTGGCTGTGCTGACCTACCTTGGCATTCATATTTTTGAAAAACCAAAAGAGAATGATAACTATTTAGCAGGTGTCCACAAGACGATCGATCTCTTCTTTGGGCAGGCAGAGGGCATTGCTTTTGATGATTCTGTGCTGCTGATTACAAACGAAGAAGGCCAACTGCTAAAAGTCCCGTACAAATGATTATTGGTTTCTTCCCTCCCCAGTTTAGCGGACATTTTTTTTACTGGAAAAATTTTCCGGAGGTGATTGACTTTTTAAAGATAGTTGTGTCCTAATTGTATATCGGGAGCGTCATGGTGGGGTGCGTCGGCTTATGAAAAATCCAGCGGTCATTTTATCTGTCTTTATTGCCTTGGCCGGGTGCGGGCAGGAAGGCGCCCACATTGGCCATACGGATGTCCATCTAAATCTTACCCTTGCTGGAGGCGTTGCCACCTCGGAGGATCACGGAAATCAAAAGGGATCTTTTGCCCCCGCCCCATCGGGAATTGTAAAAATCTCTGTTGAGGTCACGGCGTCGGATATGGAGACGATCGTACAGAGTGCCCCTGTTTCGCCTGGTGTGCCAACCCTTTTGGCGTTATCGATTCCGAACGGATCAGATAGAACATTCACGGTGAAAGCAATGAATGCATTTGGAGATGTTGTATACGAGGACTCAAAGACGGTCTCTCTAAACGGCGGGTCTCTCTCGCTGCCCATTGAGTTAGAAGCTAATGTGGAATCCTTTCTTACATCTACTTTAGAGATTGTAGGAGATAATCAAATCACGGCTGGAAACACCCGTGCCTATCGGTTGGAAGGGAGTCTGGGGGGCTCAACTTATGATTTAACAAGCGTTGCGACATGGAGTTCGTCCGCTACGACCACCGCCACGATAAATAATAGCGACAGAAAGGGTCTTGTTACAGGGGAGAGTTCAGGGACATCCACTATTACTGCTACCATAGAAGGAACCAATGCCAATGCGACGACCACAACCGTTACGGTTAATCCCCTTTCCGCCGGTGCGGGTGTTCTTAGTGTTGCGGCAGGCGGGTTTCATACCTGCGCTGCATTTGAAAATGGCTCCGTTAAATGTTGGGGGCTGAATGCCTCTGGCCAGTTAGGGAACGGGACATCGACGACTACGCCGGTTTCTACGCCAGTTGCAGTCAATAACATTACCAATGCTGTGGAAGTGGCGGCCGGAGGATTTCACTCCTGCGCGCGACTCTCGGACAGCACCGTGACATGTTGGGGATGGAATCAGTTCGGCCAGTTAGGGAACGGAAAGTTGGGGGACGGAACCTCATCGACTACGCCGATCACTACGCCTGTTGTGGTCAGCGGCGTTGCCAATGCCGTGCAGATTACCGCCGGGTTTAATCATACCTGTGCCCTCCTTCTCGGGGGCTCTATTCAATGCTGGGGGTTTAACGCCTCTGGTCAGCTAGGGGACGGCTCCAGCAATGCGACAAGCACGCCGGTTGCGGTCAATACTATTACCAATGCCGTGCAGATTACCGCCCTGTTTGATCATACCTGCGCGCTCCTTTCCGGAGGCTCCATTCAATGCTGGGGGTTTAACGCCTCTGGCCAGTTAGGAAACGGGACATCAACGACTACGCCGGTTTCTACGCCGGTTTCGGTCAGTGGCATTGCCAATGCCGTGGAAGTGGCAGCTGGTGGTTTTCATACCTGTGCGCTTCTTAACGGAGGCTCCGTTACATGCTGGGGTCAGAATAAGCTGATACAGTTAGGAAGCGGCAAATTAAATGACGGCCCTTTGTTAACCCCAGGTGACGCAATTGACACCTTAACTGCTACCTCTCTTGCTGCGGGTGGCACTCACACCTGTGCCCTTCTTTCGGACAAAACCGTCAAATGTTGGGGGGCGAATCTCTTTGGCCAGATTGGAACCGGGGCCTTTTCGATTGCCTCTTTGCCAGATCTAGCGGTGCGGGATCTTTCCGATGTTGCAGGTCTCTCTGCGGGGGATGGCCATACCTGTGCGCTTCTTGAGAACGAAACGATTCGATGCTGGGGGTTAAATAATTTTGGCCAGCTCGGTGACGGCACAACCAACATCTCCCCCTTGCCAGTTTCCCTCTCTGGCCTTTAAGCCAGTTTGGCCTACAAACCCAGACTACGGTTCGCCAGCCAATCCATCTAGACTAGCGTCGTTGCTCGTCGCTCAGATGACCTGCGGGTATGCGTGCTCCTCACACCTAGTGCTGTTTAAATTATTTTGACGCGACTCCTAAAAATCAAACTCCAGAATAACATTTGTCTTCGGTGTTTCCGGCTGCTGATCAATCGGCGGGGTACTCGGCAGTTCATGAGTTTCTCCGCTCCCTCCATCCTTATATTCATCCTCACCTGCGCCATCGGGCTTCCCTGCTGTGGGGGGAAGGTCGGTCCTTTCCCCTGCATCCGGTAAATCTCCCTCTTTCGGATCAGTTAATACTGGCGGAATTATTTCTTTCGGATTATCTGGAAGATCGACTTTGGAAAGAAGCGCCTGGATCATCCCCGCATCTGTCATAACGGCCGATGCGGTGGGGGGGGTATCGGCGACAACCATCGTAAACTGATTATTCCCGACCTGCACCGCACCCAGAACAGTTCCGTCAATATTCGCTACGGTGACCTGACCTTCACTGCTCCATATCCCCGTTGCCAACTTTCCTTCCTGCTCAAACACCCAGACTAAAAAATATGTCCCGCGCGCGGCCGCAACCGCGGTAGGGGTATGAACCTCAAATTTTGACCCGCTGCCGGTAAAGGCCTTCCCCACCAACGCCCGCGCCGTCCCTGAAACCAGATTCAATACAGTGCTCCTTTGATTCTTCTTTGGGTCATAGATATTTTCCGTAATTGCCAGTTTGGTCTTTTCACCCAACGTCACGAGACTGTCATCCGCAAAAAGGAATTTCGCGCGCGATCCGGGCCCAGTTTCATAACTGTCTTGAAATAAAACTGCATCCCCTTTCTTGACCAACGTCAGATTCTTCTCGCCCGGATGCACTACACGCATCTCATTCTTCAAGGCGATAACCGACCCGATAGGTTGCTCGGCATTGGCCGAAGAAACCGCGAGCAAAATAACCCCCACTGTGATAAAGAACGCCGTTTTATTGTTCATAATCCCCCCTCCTAAAAGGTTGCTATTGCATTGATTGATACCGTTTCTCTTTGATAATCAAAATCGTTGATGTTCGATCCGTTTTGATTGTGCTGATATGACAATGATCCCGATAAGCCTTTTTTAAAGGTGTGTGTAAACGTCAGGGTATAGGTTTGAATCTGATCCTTCCGTTTCTCTTGAGTGGAGGAAGAAGAGCTTGGGTTGTCATACAGGCGAACCGTTCCTTCTATCTTCAGGGAAGGCTCAAAGAAGTCCCGAAAAATTGCCGATGGAGCCCGAACCGAAAGATCTGCCCGATGTCCCAAGTAGTCCCAATCGTCTGCACGGGCAGACTCCTTATCAACCGTATATCCTACATTGACCTTCACCCCGTTATCGGAAACGGTCTGTGTGAAACTTGCGCCCAAGGCATTGTTTGTTCCTGTTCTATCACTGTTGTTAGGAAAGGCGATGGAGTTTACAAACTGTTTATCCGAAAACCGATACTCAAAACGGGTTGTTCGTATCGGGTTTTTGATCAGATCAATGGCGACTTGTAAGAGATTCGTCTGTAAATAGTTATTGCTGTCAACACGGGCATCAGAGAAATGATAGGCAAAATCAAACGGCTGGCGTTTCAATATCAATCCTAAATCATGACTCTGAACGTTAAACTGATTCAGTTCTTTGTGAAGGGACTGGTAGATCTGATACTGCGCCACGCCCGTAAAACGAGACCTCTCAAAAAACGTGAAGCCGCCCTGAAGAACCACAACAGCTCGAATATCAGACTGATTAGCAATGCCATTCGGCAGCGGGGCATCTGCAGGGAGCAGCACCACGTTACTGTCCGATTGAATCGCAAAGCTGGTCAAAAAATTCCATCTTTTACCTTTTGCCCCATTCTCCTTCGTCGCTGCGATTTCAATCTCTTTTAAAAAGGCCCGGGCCGATTGCGCCATGGCCGAATCGGGGGACATTTCAATCACCTCGTTAAAGGCGTCTTTGGCCTCATCCCAAATTTTCTGACGATAATAGGCCACACCGGCATGATAATAACCCCCCGTGGCCAACTCCGCCGATAGGGGGATGGCGCGAACAAACTGCGTGGCCGCCTCGGAAAATCGTTTAAGCTGAAGATCATTAAGCCCTAGATAGTAATGGATAGTGGCCTGATGGGTGGGGGATTCCTCTGAAAGCGGTTCTGCTAACGAGAACTCCGCGACAGATTCGTTATAACGCTTTGTGTGGTAGGCCGCAACGCCCAGATCAAAATGGACCTTTTCAAAAGAGGTATCTACCTGTTTTAGTGTTGTATATGCCGCCTCATACTGACCCGAAAGACGCTGCGCTACCCCAATGGAATAAATCGCTTGACGATCTTTCGGCTTGGCAACGAGGGCTTCTTGGAAAACGGCTATAGCTTCTTCATATTGCTTTTCATCCAGAAGATGCACCCCCTTTGCCATTGCCAGATCATATTGTTGCGAGGGGATTTCCTGTGCCAAAACGGTCCCCCATCCCATGAGACACAATAAGAGCGCCCACATCATCTCTTTTTGCATGATCACCTCCTTTGATATTCGCTGGTTAGAATCCACTACTGTTTTATACGAGAACACCCACGGCTGGGGCGTAGGATATAACAATGTCAACGAGAAATCAATACCCAAGAACAGAAAGGGTGTGTTACCTTCGTCTCGGTGTTTTTTGGCAATGAGGTGTTGGGGGCGGTCAATCTGCGATTGAAGGAGATATCGAGTCAGGGCCGTGGTTTGGATGCAGAGGGTTTTCATGCAGTCCGACGCGGCGCCCGCTCTCGAATCCTCAGCCCCCTTATTTTTGCACAAGTTGTTTTGACGCGACTCCTAATTCTGAAGACTCTGAATAAACTCCTCATAGTCTGCTGAAGAATATGTCAGGAAAACCCCCATCCCGTTTTTAAGCGCCACGCGCGCGATTGCTGGAGGAACCCGCTTGGCCCACTTTACAATCCCTTCACACCGAATTTTTTTTCCAACTGCATGCTCCAGTTCAATGACCAGTTTCGTTTGAGGCGGATAAATCCGGCTCGACTTTAGAAATATCCCTTTCAGAGAGACATCGTGGGTCAACCCAATATGTAACATGGAGTTGTCTCCAAATCGCACAGGCATCTGCTTCGTATAACGCTTATCAACTCTCTTCTGGTGGTCATAGCTAAACATCGTGCAATCTCCAAGACAAAGACACAAACTGGCAATTCCCTTATCGGAGCTTCTGACACAAAACTTTAAAAGAGTAGAAAAAAGATTGAACTATAGAAAGAACACTAGTGCTGTGACACGGCAGTAGCGGAACAAATCACAGCACTAGGCCACGAGGGTGGGTTCAAACACCTTTTTTAAGAGCGCTGCCAATTCACCGTTCGCTGCCATGGGGTCCAAAATATCGGTATCGCCATAAAATTGGCCGCCGATAAAAACTTTAGGCAGTGTTGGCCAATTGGTCATTCGGGATAAGGTCTCCCGCTTTGGCATATTCTGGAGTACATCAACAACGACGTACGGATAGGCATGGCGGTCAAAGAACTCAACAGTTTCTTTTGTAAACCCGCACATGGGCCGCTCTTTTGTACCCTTGCCATAGATAACAATTTTATCGTCGGAAATCTCTTTTTTTATTTCTTCTTCAATCGGGTCCGCCATACTAAATCCTCTCTGTTACTCCTCTGGGGTGCGTGATTTAATCTCCAACGCGTGAATCCGGCCATCCCGCATTGGCTCATTCAATGCCGCAAACACCTTCCTCTGCCGGTCTAAAAGGTTCATTTCTCTAAACGCTTCTGAAACAATCTCAAGGGAATAATGGTCCATCACTCCGGTTTTATCAACGATATTCACATCCGCATCCGGCATACTCTTTTTGAGGTAATCAACAACCGCCTCTTTACTAATCATATATTCAATGCAGGGGCATTTCGAGCGAAGCGAGAAATGCCCCCACACCCTCGCAGTCGGCGTTCCGACCACGTTCGGACGGGCAAAGGTCGGAACGCCGACTGCGACCCGATCCTCACTGAACCCTGAAAAACCCTAAAAAGCGCCGAGTGTTTTTGCTGTTTTTTTAACATCGGCGGTTTTTACCCAAAAGATTGCGCCATATCGTCCTTCTCCCGCCGTGACCGCGTCAATGGCTGTTACATTTATTTTGGCGGCGGCCAGTTCTGACAATATCTCCGCAACCGCCCCCACGCGATCGGATCCCTGTACAAGAAAGCCGGTCTTCTTTACACTTAACTTCAAGCCGGCCCTCTTTGCCGCCTTTTTAAAGGAGTCGGTATCTTCGGGAATAAAGTCAATCTGCGCCTTTCTGCCCGAAGGAAAACCGGTGAATGCCAACAAGTTTACGCCCAACTCCCAAAGGGCCGAAAGAATTTTCGCCCCTTCTCCAGCCTTATTTGGCGCGTCGACATGGAAGTAATTTACTTTTCGAATGGTGTCTCCCATAATGAAATCCTCCCTGATCTTCTTTCAATATCGGCTTGAGGAACTGTTCCTCAACCACCTCTACATGGGCGATTGTACCAAAATACGATAACAAGAAGCAATTAAATTATTGAAGAATCCAACTGTTCTTCAGGCGGCAAATCCCTTCGCCTTTAAGAGACGGTTACGGGCATCTTCATCCGATCGGTAACGAAACGTCTCCATAGCGGGGGCAACCATATTACAGATTCCCTGGAGCAAAACAAGATGTTCTCGCGTAAACGCCCCTTTTTGGAGAAAGTTGGCTAACACGATAAAACCAAAAAGATTGCTGCCGTACCAAAAAGGAGCGGCAAGAATCGAGCTGGCTTCCGCAAAGATCCCCTCTGTGCCCAGAGAGGATATGGTCCCTGTGTATCCTAATCCCCCACTAATCAAAATCGGTTCGGCACTCTTGGTTAAACGAAAGACAAACGGATCAGAAGGATCAAACACGGCTGGAAAGGTTCGAGCAGATTCGTTTTCCGTTGATTCAACGACATTAAACTCGTTGTTAAACCAATTATAAAGGGCAAAAACGGCTGCGTCGCTCCCCTCAATCTCGCGCACAATCAACTCAAACAGGGCGCGTGTGAGCGTTGGAAGGTCTGGACTTTTCGAAACAATCTGTCCCGCCTCTGCCAATACAGTTGCGGTTTTGCTGGTAGACCGAAGTCGGCTAATGAGCAATGTAATCATCGCCATTAGGAAATCAGCCCCCTTTGCCGGATCAGACTGAAGAAGCCCTTTTAAGTACGGAACGGTGATCCGCCACAGCGTGACATCGGTTAACGAAACCACATCAGCAGAACGCGGCGTTTGATCAAAAACGGCCATCTCTCCAAAGATCTCTTTTTCTCCAATCCGCGCAAGTGTCTTGTATTCTCCGGTCTCTCGGTTGATGACCTTTCGCACCTCCAGTTCACCAGAGACAACAACAAAAAACGAATCGCCTTTATCTCCCTCCCTCGTAACAGTAAACCCCTCCGGATATTCTTTTTTTTCCATTAAGTCATAGAGATGGCGAAGAATCGCTTCCGGGAAAGTCGAAAAAAAAGGCAATGCGCGAAATGTTTCAAAAGTCATATTTTTCCTTTCATAATGCCTCCCATAGCCGCAAGGCTGGGAGGGGAGGTGTATTTTTTGGGATCAGTTTCGCGCCGAGAGCGCGTGGTAATTAGAATCTTCAGGTCGTTGGGGTTTGTCGAGACAGCCAGGGCCTCTTCCTCGGCGATCAGCCCTTCCTGAAGCAGGGACAGAAGGTGCTGGTTCAAGGACTGCATCTTATAAAGCGTGCTTCCTTCTTCAATCGCCTTCGGAATTCCTTCCATCTTTCCATCTGCAATCAGACGACGCATGGTGGGGGTATTGACCATGACCTCCATCGCGGCGATTCTTCCCGACCCGTCGGTGCGGCGTAAGAGCCGCTGGGAAATGATTGCCACCAAGACCAACGAGAGTTGCATCCGAATTTGATTTTGCTGTTGATGCGGAAAGACATCAAGAATCCTGTCAATCGACTGTCGGGCGTCATTGGTGTGGAGCGTCGAAAGCACCAAATGCCCTGTCTCCGCGGCCGTCATCGCGATTCCAATCGATTCCGCGTCTCGCATCTCCCCGACCATAATAACATCCGGGTCCTGACGGAGCGCCCTGCGAAGGGCCTCTGAATAGGAACGGGTGTCCGCGCCGACCTCCCGCTGAGTGATCTGGGCTTGCAGATCCTGATGAAGAAACTCAACCGGATCCTCAATCGTAATCACGTGCACCGCCTCGGTCTTATTGACGTGATGGATCAATGCCGCAAGCGTGGTTGATTTGCCCGCGCCGGTAGGGCCGGTAATCAGAATCAGACCTTGCTTGCGTGTTGCCAGATCTTTTAAAACCGACGGAAGCGCCAACGCCTCAATGGTCGGAATAATCTCCGGAATAACCCGAAAGGTCGCACCCAAATTTCCCAGATGGTAAAAATAATTCGCGCGGAACCGGGCCATCCCTTCCATGCGCAATGAAAAATCGAGTTCTTGATCCCTCTTGAGGAGTTCGACCTGTTGAGGGGTCAGGACCGCGCAGAGAAGCTCAGTTACCGCTGCGCGATCCATCTTTGCCTCCGGGGGAAAAGGAATCAGTTTCCCCATCACACGGACAACCTCGGGACGATGGGCGCGCGCAATTGCCATATCGAGCGTGATCTGACGTTCCTTGACTAAATCAGCCAGCGCCGTGTCCATATCGTTCATTCCAAACTTTGTTCCGGTTTCAATTGCCCCGTAAAGCATATGTGTCTTTCCTTCTCGAATCAGATTGGAAATCGCGGGGGTCGCCATCATGACCTCTCGCGCCGCTACCCGACCCTTTCCTTCCGCCTTGGGAATGAGCTGCTGACAAATAACTGCCTGAAGCGTGGTTGAAAGTTGAACACGCACCTGGGATTGCTGACCCGGCGGAAAGACATCAATAATACGATCAACAGATTGTGGGGCATCCTGTGTATGTAACGTCGCCAACACTAAATGGCCTGTCTCTGCCGCTGAAATCGCAAGGGCGATGGTTTCTAAGTCGCGCATCTCTCCCAGGAAAATGATATTGGGGTCCTGGCGCAGGGCATGACGCAGCGCGTCGGCAAACGATCGGGTATGCACCCCCACCTCCCTTTGCCGGATCACACATTTAATCGGTTTATAAACAAACTCGATCGGATCCTCAATCGTGAGAATATGGCCGTTCCGTTCTTGGTTAATGCGTTGGACCAAGGACGCCATCGTGGTTGTCTTTCCGGAGCCTGTAGGGCCGGTGACAAGAACGAGTCCCCGCGGGAGACGGCACAAGGCGAGAATCGCCGGAGCCAAACGAAGCGTCTCCGCTGCTGGAATTTCGTCCGGGATGAGTCGCATGACCGTTTCCACCCCGTTTCGCTGCATCAGAACATTGACCAGGCAACGCGAAACACCGGGAATAGAAAACGAGGTGTCCAGCTCAAGATGTTCCTCAAACCGCTGGATCTGCTCCTCATAGAGCATACTGTAAACCAGCCGTTTTGATTCTTCCGGCGTCAGGGCCGGACATTGGGTCATTGGGGTCATCTGTCCCGAGATCCGCAAGACCGGCGGAAAGCCAATCACCAGATGAATGTCAGACGCCTTTGCCGCCTCGGCATACTTTACGATGTCCAGGATTTCCATACAAAGCTCCTTTCCCTTATTCACCCACTCATTGCTGATCCAGCAAGAAGTCGAAGTCTACCTCATCCTGTTGATCGGTAGCAAGATTTTCTTCAGCATAAGCGAGAAATAGTTTTTCCTCGATGAAGAAACGAAATAGATCGCGATCAAGATGATTGTCTTTGACCATCATCGCCATGATGCGCATGACTTCAGAAATTTTTTTTGCCGATTTATATGGACGCTTTGCGGTGAGCGCCTCGAAGACATCAGCCAATGCAATAATCCTTGCCTGAAGCGGTAATTGATCGCCTGAAAGTCCACGAGGATACCCTCTTCCATCTATCCGTTCATGGTGGCTTGCCGCAATGGAGGGAACATTTTTAATTTTCTTCGGAAACGGCAATGCGGACAGCATTGTTAACGTCACGGCCGCATGATTTTCGATCTTCTTACGCTCTTCGTTGTTTAATGTCCCCCGACGAATAGCAAGGTTCGTCACTTCCTGTTCACTCAGAAGGGGTTGCTCTTCCCCATTGAGAAACCATCTATTTCGGGCAATACGCCCTATCCGATCAATCTTATCCTCTGCCAGATATTCCCCTCCATAATTAATCTCGTTCAGAAACGCCCCATCCTCGTCCAGCTGCCGACACCGTTCCTGAAATTGCCCTTCCAGCGCGTCAGGTTTCTCGGTGTGCCCCTCCTCCAGACAATGCCCTATCCATTCCTTCAGGAAGGCAATTTCCGCATCCCGTTTGAGCAGTTCCAATCGTGTTTTGACCGTTACAATGCCATCAGAAATCGTCGAAAGTTTAGTGGATTTATCCACGACAAACTCGGGTGTTGTAATCTTGCCAATATCATGTAACCACCCAGCAAGCCGGATCTCCTTTAACTGATCGGCATTAAAGCC
>JACPZM010000043.1 GCA_016195485.1 Candidatus Troglogloeales bacterium
ATGGTTTTATTGATGTACCTTTTGCTCTTTTTACTCTTATCCCTGCTCTATCCGCCGAAGGGGCTGATCCTCTCCGGTATGGCCGATTTTATTGAAAGTCAAAAGAAGGGTTTAGGCGGATGGACAACGGCTGAAAAAAATACCCTGTTTGTCTTTGGAACCGCCGTGCTGCTCTGGATACTGCCCGGCATTTTAGGATTTTTACTCTGCGCAAAGAGTCCCCTCCTGTTACGATATAACGAACGTCTTCCAGAGGGCGGCATTGCCATCATGGCTGCATCCCTTCTTTTCTGAAACCCATTCGCGGGCCAACGTCTATCTCTATGCCGGACCAAAACGGCGCGTTACCAGAATCTCGATTTTAATCCCTTAGGATTTGGATGCGATCTCTCGAAGGGCTTTGGCGATGTTGATTCTTCCAAAGAAATCTACTCAAACGGGAATGCTACTATCTATAATTCTTCCATATTTCTGGAATTGCTCGGCCAGGACGCAATTGTGGTAGGCTTTGTATAGAGGATATCGTGGGCTTCCCCGTGTCCCAAAATATCGGAACGCCGACTGCGGGTCGGAACGCCGACTGCGGGTCGGAACGCCGACTGCGAGTCGGAACGCCGACTGCGGGGGGTGAGGTGGAAACTGATGCACATTGCAGCCAATCAACTCGAAGGCAGGAATGATCCGGGGCTTCAATTAAGTCTTCGCGAACAAAATAAAACCGGGCGTACCAACAAGCAATTCGAGCGTATCAGGAGTCGGCCCGATTTGAAGAAAACGGCGACGGTTTCTTAATCGGAAATGTTTTTGGCAATGGGTCTATAAGCGCCGAAAGGACGCTTAAGAATATTTTGCGAGAAGAACCGCAAAATAGCTCCGCGTGGTACGATCTTGGGGTTCTCTATAACGGGCAGGGACAACGAGATCGGGTCAGCGCTATTTATCAAATATTACAAGGGCTAGATAGTGCAAAAGCCGACGCATTCGCAACCCATTTGCGGTTAAATGAGAAGATACTTTTTACCGTGGGATAAAAACACACTTATGGTGAGTCGTTCAATGAACAAATATCAATATCATCTTTTTGTTTGTACCAATCAACGGCCGGCAACTGATCCGCGCGGCTGCTGCGCGGAAAAAGGCTCTGAAGTGATTCGGGCAGCCTTGAAGGAGGCGATTGAAAAGCGAGGATTAAAATCGAAGGTACGGGTCAATCAGGCGGGTTGTCTCGATGCCTGTGCTATGGGGCCGTCCGTGGTAGTCTACCCCCAAGGGATCTGGTATACCGTTAAATCTGCTTCGGATGTCGAAGAGATTGTGGAGCGGCAGTGCGTCAAAGGAAATGTCGTAGAACGATTGCTCATGCCAACCCCATGGGCAAGAGGTTCCACGTGACTCCTAATATTTTACTTTGATCAGAAATAGACCATGAGGCGGCGCGGTGATACCTGCAAGACGACGATCTTTTCCATCCAAGATAGCGCCAATTGTATTTGCGTCGCGCTTCCCTCGACCAATTTCAACCAGTAGCCCTACGATATTTCGGACCATATACCGCAAAAAATGGGAAGCAGTCAGCGTGATTTGTATCTGTTCACCTTTTTCAAAAATTGCAATTCTAATGAGATCAACGATATGATCCCTGGCGTTATTGTCCGTCGCGCATAACGATGAAAAATCGTGCCTTCCTGCGAGGCTTTTGGCCGCTTGCCGCATCCTTAGAATGTCAAGAGGCAACCCAACGTGCCATGATGCCTGCCGTTTCCACGGGGAACGCGTTGGCCCGTTGTGAATAAAATAGCGGTAGGTCTTACGCCGTGCCCCGTAGCGAGCGTGGAATGTAGAACCAACCTCCTCAACTTTTTTTACGGCAATATCGCAAGGCAGTAACGCATTGACACCACGCAAAAGCCCTGATGGCGAAACGGCCTTGCTCAATTGGAAATGGGCGACTTGTCCCAGGGCATGAACTCCGGCATCGGTTCGACCGGCTCCGATAACCTTGATTGTTTCCTGCGTGAGACGAGAAAGGGCATCTTCAATGCTGGCTTGAATGGTTGTATGACGGGACTGTTTCTGCCAGCCATGATAGTTGGTCCCATCGTACTCTAGCGTGAGTTTATAATAATGCGGCATTTATTGCCCTACCTCACCTAACCACCCCTTTGTTAAGGGGAGGAATCCCCTCCTTTATTAAGGAGGGGTAAGGGGTGGTTTCAAGGGTTGCGTTTTGCCTCGATATATCCTTTTATCCCTTGAAAAATAGATTCGGCAATCTTTTGGCGATAGGACCCCTCCTGTAGCCGTTGTTCTTCAACCCTATTACTGACAAATGAAATCTCCGCTAAAATGGCCGGCATTTTGGTATGAGCCAGAACATAAAAAGGGGCCTTTTTTACACCTAAAGAGAGCGTAGGATAGCTTGGCATCAACGTCTTAACAAAGGCCTCTTGCGTGTAATGCGCCAGTTCCAGGGCCTCATTTAAAACAAAATCTCGTAGCAGATCGTTTAGGATAATCTCCTGAAACCCTTGTGCGGATTTGATGTCGGTTGCGTTTTCACGGGCAGCCAGCGCGAGTGCCTGTTCATCTGTGGCCCTCCCGAAAAGATAGGTTTCAACCCCCCGCGCGGTTTTTCTTCGAGCGGCATTGGCGTGAATGGACACAAAAAGATCGGCATTTTTATTGTTGGCCAATTCGGTTCTATCTTTTAATGGAATAAAAATATCGGTTTCGCGTGTCATGATAACCTCTTTCCTCAGCCTGTTCCGCAACAGCTTGGTCACGCGGATTGACACATCCAAAACAACATCAGATTCCCTTAATCTCATTTGCCCAATTGCGCCGGTATCGTCTCCCCCGTGACCCGGGTCAATAACGATAGTGCGGATTTCAGACGAACTCCCTGAAGGGGGGGAAGGCGCCCCTTGCGGTTGTGAAGGAGATGCTGGAGAGGAAGGGGATAAAGGAGCTTTGGGTGCTTCTGGGGTAAGAGGAGAAGATGGAGAGGGCACAGTCGGCACCCCATCGGTATGTGGCAATTCGCCTTCGGGGGGAATGTCACCTTCTGGATTTGTCACATCAATAACCAAACGATCTGGATTAGACAGGGTAGAAACCTTATGTTCCCCCGGACTTTTGAAAGTGAGCAGAACAACAATATCATCTTTTCCTTCTTCCTGGGTCTCTAGTGTCTGTAAATCCCCTTGGAGAAGAAGAATCGGGTTGTCTTTTAATAATTTTCCTAAAATCGCTTTTGAAAAATGAACAGATATCAGATGGGAATCAATCATTCGATCTATTCGGTAGAGCGGAGGACGGTCACAGTCAATCACCACACGGGTATGCGTAGGATAGGATTTATATCGAATATCGGTTATTGTCGTTTTATTAGAAGCAGACGACGTTCGAGCATGGGCCGTTACCAGCAACAAAAACAACGACCAAACCGCTATAAGGACGACAATGCTCTGCCTTTTCTTTTTCGGATACATTGCTGGACAAAATAATCAGTTTAAGCAATCAAAGTCAATGCCGGTATCTGTTTATTTCCAACTCCATTGCTGTTGACACGGGCTGGAATCATCTTTTATCATTCGAAAGGGACTCGCTGGATTGGTCGTCTTATAAAATCTTAACAATTAGAAAAGAGGAGACTATGGCAAAGGTATTAGAAGGTCCGGGAATGGGGCTTTTAGCAAAATGGGGGATGGCTGTTCCTCACTATGTGGTCATCACGGCCGCAGATCAGTTGGATCGGTTGTCCTCGGCGAATCCATGGTTAAGTTCCCCTGCCGCACAACTCGTTGTTAAGGCGCACGAAGCGGTTGGATCGCGCATGAAACTTGGCCTTGTTAAAGTGGGACTCGATCTTTCGGCGGCCAAGAAGGCCGCTATGGAAATGTTGGGGAAAGAAATTGGCAATCTCACGATTTCCCAAGTGATTCTTTCGGAGTGTATCGCTCATAAAGAAGAATATTATCTGGCTGTTAAATCGGTTCGAGAAGGGGCCGAGATTCTCATGGCGTCGATTGGCGGGATCGAAATTGAATCCCATTGGGATAAGGTAAAACGGTTTCTGGCGCCACTTGGAACCGATCCCTCATTGGAACAGCTTGAAAATCTGGCAACACAGGCTGGATTTCAAAAGCAACTTATCCCCAAAGTCGCACAGTTTGCCCTGAAACTTTATCAGTGTTACGATCAGGAAGATGGCATCTATCTTGAGATTAATCCATTGATTCTTCGAGAGTCGGGTGACGAATTGGTTGCGCTAGACGCGGTGACGTTAGTTGACGCCGATGCCCGATACCGCCATCCGGACTGGAACTTTACATTTGCCTCTGAGTTTGGACGTCCCTACACCAGTAACGAACATGCGATCATGGAGATTGACTCACGCATTAAGGGGTCGGTCAAGTTTATTGAGATTCCCGGCGGTGAGACCGCCCTGCTTCCGGCCGGTGGAGGCGCGTCTGTTTTTTACGCAGACGCGGTCATCGCAACGGGCGGCACCATCGCAAACTATGCCGAATATTCAGGCGATCCTCCTGATTGGGCCGTAGAGGCCTTAACCGATAAGGTCTGCTCTCTTAAAGGAATTAAACGGATTATTGTGGGCGGGGCTATCGCGAACTTTACCGATGTTAAAAAAACCTTTGGCGGGATTATCAATGGATTTCGCAAGGCCAAAACCGAAGGCAAGCTCGATGGCGTGGCTATTTGGGTGCGTCGCGGCGGACCAAACGAGAAGGAGGGATTAGACGCCATGAGGGCTTTGTCCACGGAAGGGTTCGACATCCATGTCTATGATCGCAATACGCCGCTGACCGATATTGTCAATATGGCATTGGGCGTATAAAGGGGTGGGGTAACCCTGCCCTTACACTTCTGGAGACGTAAAGAATGAGTATTGTAGCGACAAAGGATACGCGGGTTGTTATTATGGGGGGGCCTGCCGGGATTAACGCGGCCCGACGGATGGCCGAGTTTTGCCACTTGAATAGCCTTCCTCTGAATGTTCTTTCTTTTGTTTTTCCACCAGACGCCGGGAAAACAGTTGAGATTCGAACAGGGGCAACGCTTTCTTCGGTTCCGGTTTATAAGACAGTTATTGAAGCAACCGCAGCGCATCCTGCGATCAACACGGCATTGATTTATGTGGGGCCTGATCGCGCCTTTAATGCGGCGATGGATACGATCTCTCATCCCAATATCAAAGTCATTTCAATGATTACCGAGGGTGTTCCGGAAAAAGACTCCAAGCGGCTTTCTCTTGAGGCGAAAAAGGGAAATAAAATATTTAACGGCCCCTCTTCAATCGGCATTATTTCTGCGGGTGAATCCCGATTGGGTGTGATTGGCGGATCGTTTGAAAATCTGGTCATGTGCAAACTGCATCGGGCGGGTTCGTTTGGCGTGATTACAAAATCTGGCGGACTCTCAAACGAAATTATCTGGCTTTGCAGTCAGTTTGCCGATGGCGTAACCACCGCGATTGGCGTCGGCGGGGATGCCTACCCCGGCTCTGATTATGTGACCTATCTTGAAATGTTTGAGCAGGATTTGGGAACAAAAGCGGTTGTTATTGTTGGAGAGATGGGGGGTGATCTGGAGGAGGCGGCGGCCGCGTGGTATGGCGAGAAAAAGCGTCGGATTAAGCTCGTGGGTGTGATTTCAGGGTTTTGTCAGGAGCGTCTCCCGAAGGGAATGAAGTTTGGCCATGCCGGTGCGAAAGAAGGGCTGCATGGCGAAGGATCGGCCCGTAGCAAAGCAGATTTACTGACTAAAGCGGGCGCCATCGTGCC
>JACPZM010000037.1 GCA_016195485.1 Candidatus Troglogloeales bacterium
GTTCGATGACATCGAGCCGTTGGCGAGCACGAATCCGGCCACGCCCGCCGGCACCAGGTGGTGGACGATGTGCTGCACCCAGGCGAAGTTCGCGTTGCCCGCCGGGGGCACGCCGTACTTCCAGCGCTTGTCGTCGCGCAGGCGCTCGCCGCCCCAGTCGGAGACGTTGAACGGGGGATTGGCGAGGATGAAGTCGGCCTTGAGGTCGGGGTGGCGGTCGTTGTGGAAGGTGTCGCCGTGGGCGATCTGACCGTCGATGCCGCGGATGGCGAGGTTCATCTTGGCGAGCCGCCAGGTCGTGTAGTTCGACTCCTGACCGTAGATCGAGATGTCGGCCCTGGCCTTGCCGCCGTTGCCGTTCCCCTTGGCGTGGGCTCGGATGAACTCCACCGACTGCACGAACATGCCCGAGGAGCCGCAACAGGGGTCGTACACCCGGCCGCGGTAGGGCTCGAGCATCTCGACCAGCAGCTTGACCACGCAGCGCGGCGTGTAGAACTCGCCGCCCTTCTTGCCCTCGGCGCTGGCGAACTGCGACAGGAAGTACTCGTAGACACGGCCGAGCACGTCTTTGGAACGGCTCGCCTCGTCGCCGACCTTGATGTTGCTGATGAGGTCGATGATCTGGCCGAGGCGCGTCTTGTCGAGCACGGGGCGGGCGTAGTCCTTTGGCAACACACCCTTGAGCGCCGGGTTGTCTCGCTCGATGCCGACCATCGCGTCGTCTACAAGCTGGCCGATGGTGGACTGCTTGGCCTGGGCTTTGAGGTGCGCCCAGCGGGCTTCGGGGGGCACCCAGAAGATGCTCTGCGCCCGGTACTCGTCGGGGTCCTCGGGGTCGGCGCCCTTCTGCTTCTCGGCGAGGAGCGCGGCATGGCGTTCCTCGAAGGCGTCGGAGATGTACTTGAGGAAGATGAGACCGAGGACGACGTGCTTGTACTCGGCGGCGTCCATGCTGCCGCGTAGCGCATCGGCCATCTGCCAAAGCTTTGCTTCGTAGCCGACGTTGGCTGAGGTTGCGTCTGACGACTTCGCATTATTTTTCTGCTTGTTCAAGAGCGAACTCACTATTCCGTTTTATTGCAATGACGTATGGATTTTTTTAATAAAAAACCCTGGTCATATCGATTTTCAGTATAACCTACTCAGAACCCAAATAAGCACATTTTTTCTGCATCGCTGCAGGCCGTCCCTATCTTACCTCCCAAACGAGACGCCGAGGGCTTCCGCCGATTTCACTTCGTTTCCCTCTGTTGACACAAACTTTAATCCCCTTGTGGCATCTTGGAGAGAAACCGATTGGATCTCCCCGCCTTTCAGACAGACCATCTGTCCAAATTGTTGCTTTGCCGCTAAATCACACGCGGCGACGCCAAATCGTGTGGCAAGACTTCGATCAAAAGGGACAGGGGACCCGCCGCGCTGAATATGGCCTAGCACTGTGACTCGCACATCGACATTCGTTCGCGCGGCAATCTCCTCGCCCACTTTATTTCCAATCCCGCCCAAGCGCAACACAGAGCCATCCTCCGTGCGTTTGATAACAGACATTTCTCCTCCAACGGGCCTGGCCCCTTCGGCTACAACTACGATAGAGAAACCGGCGCCATGCTCATATCGATTCATAATTTTTTTACAGACAGCCTCAATCTGAAACGGAATTTCCGGTATTAAAATCACATTGGCCCCGCCTGAAATTCCCGCCTCCAACGCAATCCATCCGGCATAACGGCCCATGACCTCCACCACAATCACACGCCTATGACTTTCCGCCGTCGTGTGCAACTTATCTAACGCCTCTGTTGCCGTATTCACTGCCGTGTGAAATCCAAAGGTCGAATCGGTTTCAAGAATATCGTTATCAATGGTTTTTGGAATTCCGATCACCGGCAACCCCAGAAGATAAAAATGATTGGCGATTCTCAGGGTTCCATCTCCGCCAATACAAATAAGGCTCGAAAGTCCAAGCCCATTGGCGTTCTTAACGATAAGACGGGAAAGGTCTACTATCTGCTCCTTCCCGTCAATGAACTGTTTAACCTTCATCGGATTGATATCGCTGGCTGTTCCTAAAATGGTTCCTCCGGTGGGAAGAATTCCGCAAACCGATTTGGGCGTCATCTCCCGGACACGGACCGAGGTCATCAGACCCGTAAATCCATCCTCCACCCCAATGACATCCCAGCCATACTTCAAAGATGAAGCCTTAACCACTGCCCGAATCACTGCGTTTAAGCCCGGACAATCGCCACCCCCAGTGAGTACCCCAATCTTCATTTTGAACTTCCCCTGATAGAGTCACATTTGTTACAAAAATACAACATCATTGTTTTTTTCTGCAAAGATGATTAAATTTTAAACAGCCTCTAGCTATACTAACATATTGATATTAAATAAAAGTAATGTTTTAATATTTATGGTATAAATATTGCCTTTCAGATGTGCCACACAAACGGGTTATAGGGCGATTCATGAATCGCCCCTACAAGATGATACACGAAAAGACGATTAAAAGAGAAGTTTCTTTCTGCGGTGTTGGGCTTCATTCCGGAAAGCGTATCAATATGCGGCTTCTGCCCGCGCCGGAGGGGACCGGGATTGTCTTTATGCGAACAGATATTATGGGTCTCGCGTTGATTCCTGTCTGCTCGGCGAGTGTTCTTTCGACGTTTTATTCCACAACGATTGGGGTGAATGGTGTTCGTGTTCAAACGGTAGAGCATCTTCTTGCCGCGCTGTACGCCCTTTCAATCAATAACATATTTATTGAGCTGGATGGCGAGGAGGTGCCGATTGCCGATGGCAGCGCCGCCCCTTTTGTAGACCTTCTTCTTGGAGCGGGTGAGGTAAGGCAAGAGAAAAAGAGAATGATTCTGGAAGTGGTGGAACCGCTTACGATTGTGGATGGCGAGAAGAAGATCAATCTTTTTCCAGTGACGCATGGAGGTTTTGAAATCGCTTACACCATTGCCTATCAGCACCCTCTTATTGCGAGATCGTCCTACTCCTATTTGCATAGTCAGGACAGGTTTATTCAAGAGATTGCGTCGGCCCGCACGTTTGGATTTCTCAAAGATATCAAGCAACTTTTGGCGAAGGGGTATGCCAAAGGGGGTTCTTTGGAGAATGCCATTGTTGTGGGCGACGATAAGATACTCAATCAAGAACAGCTTCGTTTTGAAAATGAATTTGTCCGTCATAAGATTTTAGACCTTATCGGAGATATTGCGTTGCTCGGAATGCCGATTATCGGGAAGATTGTGGCCTATCATGCAGGTCATCAATTACATACTCGACTTATTGAAACATTGCGAAAGCATCAAACCGCCTTTCGCTTGATTCCCCCCACAAAGCGTGATAGTATCCGCACTCGGGAACATGCTCTCTTTTTTGGAGGGGCTGGACCCTGTGCGGTAGAAACTTATCAACCCCGCCAGGTTCGGAAGAAAGCAACGGTCCGTAAGCCCTTCTAGGCGCCGCAGGATCATCTGGCCTCTCCACAAAAGAGAGCTGTACGGAGGGGGCTCTTGCTGGATTCTAAAAATACAGTTTTGTTATTTCGACCAGCGGGAGAAATTTTTGTTTTTGTCACGCTGAAAGATTTCTCACTTCGTTCGGAATGACGTAAAAGGTGAATTTTCAAGTTTCAGCGCGCAAATGGCGGCCACAAACCTTTGAAGAGGTTGTCGGCCAGAAACATCTGATTCGGGTTCTATCCAATTCCGTTTCCCAAGGGGAGATCGCGCAGGCTTATCTTTTCTCTGGAACACGAGGGGTTGGGAAGACCACGGTTGCCCGTATTTTAGCCAAAGCAATCAATTGCGCCGACACGGGAGAACGTCTTGCAGGGGTCGTACCCCTCGCAGGGGCAACGTGTCCTGCGAGGCGCGTTGTCCCCTGCGGTCATTGTGTTTCCTGTAAAGAGATTTCTGAAAATCGCTCGGTGGATGTGATCGAAATCGATGGCGCTTCCAACACATCTGTTGAGGATGTTCGTGATCTTCGTGAAAAGGTCAAGTATCTCCCCCTGTCCGGAAAATACAAGGTTTATATCATCGACGAAGTCCACATGCTTTCCAACGCGGCGTTTAATGCGCTATTAAAGACGCTGGAAGAGCCTCCAAAGCACCTTGTTTTCATCCTGGCCACGACCGAGGCCCATAAAATTCCGGCAACCATTCTATCGCGCTGTCAGCATTTGATCTTTCGCCGCATCTCTCGAATTGAGATCGAGACACAACTTCGAAAAATTCTGTCAGAGAAAAATATTCAAATGCCCGACCGCGTCGTGACTTTTATCGCGAAGGCCGCAGAAGGAAGTCTACGCGATGCCCTATCCCTTTGCGATCAGGCCATTTCGTATAGTGGAAAAAACGTGACAGAAGAAGACCTCTCTACCCTTTTTGGCCGGGCGGCTGGCACAACCTTTCATGCGCTGATTTTGGGGATTGCGAAGAAAAATGCCGACGTCTTGCTGGGGATTGCGCGGGAGATCGAAAACGACGGAGATTGGATCGAGCGCCTACGACATCTGCTCATTATCAAAAATGTTAAGGACGTCAGCTTGTTAATTGATCTTCCCGACGAAGAAAAAAACGAGATTGAGAAAGAGGCCGATTTTTTCTCACCGGCGGAGATGCTCTCCTTGTTTGCTATTTTCGCAAAATTGCAAGATGACATCCGAAACGCCCCTCGCCCGCACCTCTTGCTGGAAGTAGCCTTGATGAAGGCAGTCCTCTTGGCAAACCTCACCCCCATTGAAAAAATAATAGCAGAACTTCGGGTGCCATCGCAGGAGACATTTCCCTTGCTACCAAGGGCGCAGCAGGCGGCGCCCTTACAAAAGACAGGGCCTCCGCAGGACACGTTACCCTCGCAGAAGAGGGCAGGGTTGGAACCCGCTCCTACACAGGATACCACCGCCTCATGGAAGAATCTTCTGCAAGATGTCAAGAAGACGCGACCAAATTTAGCTTCTTATCTGGATCAAGGGATTTTGCTTGCTGTTCTGGAACGAACCATTAAACTTCGGTTTACGGAAGAGAGCTCTTTTCTCATCTCCTTAATCGAAAAGGAAGAAAACAAGAAATTGCTGCGGCCCCTCCTCAAGCATTATTTTGGGAGGGATCTTTCATTGGCCTTTGAGGAATCGAATATAGGGGCACCGGCTGCTGCGCCCTCTATAGTCGAAGAGGCGTTGAGGGTGTTTGGCGGGGAGATCGTTAAAACATCATAAGGAGTCGTTATGTCGGATAAGAAAATGTTGGGGAATCTTTTAAAGCAGGCGCAAGCCTTTCAGGAAAAGATGGCAAAGTCGCAGGAAGAAGCGGCACACAAAACGGTGGAAGCCTCGTCTGGGGGAAACATGGTAACGGTTCGAATGAATGGAAAGCAAACGCTTCTTTCGGTTACAATTGACCCGGAAATTGTAAAATCCGGCGATCTGGAGATGTTGCAAGATCTCATTATCGCGGCGGTGAACGAAGGGGTGCGCAAGAGTCAGGAGTTGATGGCGGAAGAGATGAAGGGACTCACCGGCGGCATGCAAATTCCTGGACTATTTTGATGGAAAAAAAGGGGGTCTTTAACACACTCATTGAACAATTGATGGCCCTGCCCGGGGTGGGGAAGAAGACGGCGGAGCGGTACGCGTTTTTTATTTTAAAAATGCCGGAAGAGCAAGCCCGAACGATTGCCACAGCTATTACAGATGCAAAGGATAAGCTTCGGCATTGCAAGATTTGCAATAACATGACGGAAGCCGAAGTCGGAACGCCGACTGCGGTTTGCAAAATCTGCGCAAACGGCGCGCGCGACCCGCAAAAAATTTTAGTTGTGGAAGAAGCAAACACGTTGTATGCTATTGAAAAATCGGGTGAGTACAAAGGGCTTTATCATGTGTTGCATGGCACCTACTCCCCTTTATCCGACAACGGTCATGAAGGGACAAGCGCTTCGATAAACGGCCTGATGGAACGGATCAAACAGGGAATGAGTTTTGGTATTTCGGAGGTCATTCTTGCCGTAAGTCCTAACATCGATGGGGAGGCAACGGCGCTTTACCTGACCCGAATGATTAAGCCATTTGGGGTAAAGGTAACCCGCATTGCCTGTGGAATTCCCGCGGGAAGCGACATAGAGTACGCCGATGAGGTGACGCTGATAAAGTCGTTGGAAGGGCGGAGAGATGTATGAATAAAATTGTCCTGTTCATAAAATCGTTAGAGCCATTATAAATGATCTTCCTGATATTCCTCATGAATCTTCTCCTGATCCTTTGCGCTGGGTTGCCTTTGTTGATGGCCCAATCGGCCTTTTTCCCGTACATTACTGGAAAGGTAATGTACTTACGTTTTTCGATTACCACCGTCGCTATTGTATGCCTCGTTTGTTTTATGCGCGACAAATTATTTAAAGCACAGATGCACGCAAAGATAAAGGTTTTACGCAGAGATCCGATCTTCATTAGTCTTGTGGTGCACTTCCTGATTTTTACGATGAGCGCCTTCTTTGCTGTCAATAAATATTGGGCCTTCTACGGTTCTATTGAAAGGGGAGAAGGGGTTATCGGGATGTGGTTTTTCTTCGGTTTTTTTCTTTTTTCCGCGCTCTTATTTAAGATGCGAGAATGGGTTTGGTTTTTCAAACTCGGCATGGCCGCTTCGGTGATTTTATTCACTGACGCCGCTATTGCCTTCTCAAATGGGGCTGATCGTCCCGCATCTTTTGCCGGCCATCCGATCTATCTGGGTGTTTTTTTTGTCTATGTCATGTTTTCATCATGGATTGTTTATTTCAGCAAAGAAAAAACAAACTGGTTTTGGAAGATTTTCTCTGTTGCGCTGGTCCCAATGTGTCTTGTCGGAATTTTAATTGCCGAGGCCAGAGGGGCCATCGTTGGGCTTGCGGCTGGATTTCTTTTCACCTTAATCTATCTGGCCTTTCGCGGTCATGAAATAAAATGGAGAGGTTTTCGTTTACGCACAATAGCATCCTCCCTCCTTCTTCTTCTCGTTGTTTCGGTAGGCGCCTTCGTTGTCACACGGCATAGCAGCCTTTGGCAGAAGATCCCCGGATTAGACAGGCTTGCAAAGGTATCGTCAAAGGACAACACAACGGTCTCCCGACTTTTAACCGCAAAGGTCGCGCTTCGGGCGGTCGATCCGCGCGAAGAAAACCTCGATAAGCTTTTATTAGGTTGGGGACCGGAGAATTTCTTAATTGCATGGGACAAATATTATGATCCGGATATTTATCAATATGATTCCGCTTCTTTGGATCGGGCACACAATAAGCTCCTTGATGTTCTGGTCATGAACGGTATCTTTGGCCTGATTTCTTATTTAGCGATCTGGTTTTTTGCCTTTAAACGAATATGGGCTGGTAGGGGCGGTTCGCGAACCGCCCCTACAGAAGTAGGCCAGATTGAAGTTCAATCCGCGCTACTCTTTTTTGGGGTCTCATATTTTGTCCAAAACTTATTCGTTTTTGACAGCGTTGTCACCTACACCCCCTTTTTTGCCTTCCTGTCGTTTTTGATTTTCTATCATTCCAAGGCTTATACTTAAGGTAGGTCTCCCCCTTTGAAAAAGAGGGGAACTCAAAGGAGTTGCGTAGTGACGCGGGTATTTTTGTTTTCTTTGCTTTGTTTTGGTGTTATTTCGCTAGTGGCTTGTGGAAAAGACGGGATGCATTCACCACCACCAAACCCACCACGGGGGATAACTGTAGTTCCGGGGGACAAAAAGGTGACGATCCGTTGGATTGAAGGTGCAGGAACCACTTATAACCTCTACATGGCAGAAGCCGCTGGCGTAACAAAAGAAAATGTGGGAACCCTGGCCGGGGGCATGGAACACAAACCGGTCACAAGTCCTTTTGTTCATGCCAATCTGCAGAACGGCACACAGTACTTCTTTGTTCTCACTGCCGTGACTGCCGATGGTGAAAGCCAAGAGTCAAATGAGGTTTCAGCAACGGCGACCTCCACAGTCGCCAACCCCAAGGCCATTGCGGCGGGAGATGCCCATACCTGCGCTATTCTTGCGAGTGGGTCCGTAAAATGCTGGAATAACAATAACGATACCCCCACCGCTACCAGCACAGCGATTACGGCGGGAGGGCGCCACACCTGTGCTATTCTTCTTCCGGACAATTCTGTACAATGCTG
Organism: Candidatus Troglogloeales bacterium; assembly: GCA_016195485.1. Classification (GTDB taxonomy): domain Bacteria; phylum Nitrospirota; class Nitrospiria; order SBBL01; family SBBA01; genus JACPZM01. The sequence goes on from JACPZM010000037.1 coordinate 8,171, forward strand.
GGGGGATAATAATTTCGGTCAATTAGGCGATGGAACCGTTATCGCTACCAGTACACCTATGGCTATAGCGGCGGGAGATGCCCATACCTGCGCTATTCTTACGGATGGGAGCGTAAAATGCTGGGGAAATAACGAAGATGGCCAGTTGGGAAACGGAGCCATTATTACGGGTGACCCATCTTCCACCAGCACACCCGTGTCTGTCATTGGGATTGGAACTGCCATCACCATCACGGCAGGAGAGGCCCACACCTGTGCTATTCTTACGGATGGGAGCGTAAAATGCTGGGGGTCTAATAACTTGGGGCAACTGGGAGTCGATGTAATAAACACCGTGGCTACCAGCACGCCTGCCCTTGTTCCTGGGATTACGGCTAAAGCCATTACGGCGGGAGGGCGCCACACCTGTGCTATTCTTCTCTTGGACAATACTGTAAAATGCTGGGGGGATAATAATTTCGGTCAATTAGGCGATGGAACCTTCAATGCAACCAGCAACCCCGTGTCGATTGGGATTGCTACTTCAACGGCTATTACAGCAGGACTCGGTCATACTTGCGCACTCCTTTTGGGCAAGTCCGTGCAATGCTGGGGATTCAATGCCTCCGGACAACTTGGGAACGACAGATTCACAAATTCGAACATTCCGGTTACGGTTATAGGAGTAACCGATGCGACTGCTATTGACGCAGGGCTTGCCCACACCTGCGCGATTTTAGAAAGCGGCATCATCACCTGCTGGGGGGATAATACCAACGACCAATTAGGCATCAGTAGTAATATATTCGACAAATCCAGTGTGCTGGTACAGGTACAGGTTTCGGGAATACCGTAGAGATGGGTAAAATGCAAAAACGCAAGGCGGTTTCATTGATGTCCGGGGGATTAGACAGCGCCTTGGCCACCCGAATTATTCTGGATCAGGGGATCGACATCTTGGGGCTTTATTTAAGCAGTCCGTTTGGCTGTCACGAAGATATCGTTAAAGTGGCAGATTCTTTGGGCGTTCCGCTCAAAATCGTTGAAAAGGGAAGCGATTACCTTGATTTGATCCGAAATCCAAAATACGGATATGGGAAAAATATGAACCCCTGTATCGATTGCAGAATCTATATGTTTCAGATGGCACAGGCAGTGATGGACGAAGTCTCCGCCGATTTCATTGTTACGGGAGAAGTTTTAGGCCAGAGGCCCATGTCACAACGGAAAAACGCCTTTCAGATTATTGATCGTGACAGTGAGATGGAGGAGTTGATTTTACGCCCCCTATCCGCCAAAAATCTTCCCCCAACAAAACCGGAGCGCGAGGGATGGGTCGATCGCGAAAAACTGTTGGCAATCGCGGGGCGAGGCAGGACAGAACAATTATCGATGGCGGATGCACTAGACTTAAAGGGCTATTCCGCCCCCGCAGGGGGCTGTCTTCTCACCGACGAAAATTTTTCAGAACGGCTTTCTTCGTTCTTCAAGACGCGGCCCAAAGGGAGTATGGCCGAGGCGCGTCTCTTACGGTATGGCCGATATTTTAATCTCAACGAAGAAACCTTTGTTCTTGTAGGAAGAGATAAAGAAGAAAACGAGAAACTAGAGGAACTCTCGCTAGATGAGGTGAAAAATGGCCGGATGGTCTTTTTTAAGCCGGATTTTGCGGGCCCGGTGGCTGTCTTGTCGGGAAATTTTTCTGCGACCCTCTCCGAAGCCCTTTTTGGGGAAGTCCATAAGCTCATTGTTCGTTTCTCAAAGAGAATCCCTGAATGGGGAATGATTCGTGTTTCGGTTGGGGATGGAACGCCGACTTCTTATTTAGTTCATTCTTCGTTAGAATTACCGGTGGTTCATTCGTGATCTTTGAGTTATTTCCAGTTGGGCCATTTCAGTGCAACTGCATAATTTTAGGATGTGAGGAAACAAAGGCCGCCGTTGTGATCGATCCGGGGGAAGATGCCAGTTGTATTCTTCAACATCTTGCCAAGTGGGAATTAAAGACCCTCTACCTGCTTCATACCCATGCCCATATTGATCATATTGGTGCGACCGACGCAGTCAGAACGCAAACAGGCGCAGAAACCGCACTGCATGAAGAAGATATGTTCCTCTGTCAAAATCTTGCTTTGCAGGCCTCGCTTTTTGATCTGTCTTGCCCCCCCGTTCCAATTATTGATCTGTTTTTAAGGCATGGAGACATCTTCTCTTTTGGAAGACATAGGGTGGAGGTTCTTCATACTCCGGGTCATACCCCCGGCAGCGTGTCGTTTCATATCCCGACATTAGGGCTGCTCACAGGGGATACTCTTTTTAAAGGCTCTATTGGGAGAACCGATCTTTGGCGCGGTTCTTATCCAGCACTGATTGACTCCATTAAAACAAAACTGCTTTCCTTCCCAGACGAAACGGTTGTCTATCCGGGCCATGGCCCTCCCACCACCATCGGAGCGGAAAAAGAAGAAAATCCATTTGTCGGAAAGGATCTGTTGTAGCTTGCCTACAGGCTTTATTACAAGCCCTATTTATCTCTCCCACGAAACGGGTGATGGGCACCCTGAAACGCCTGGGCGGCTTTTGGCAATTCATGATTATATTAAAAAAACAGGAATCGCCTCTTTTTTACGATTTGTCACACCCATTCCCCATCCAGAGATTAGCGAGTGGATTACATCAATACATCACCCCGGCTATTATCAATCGCTCCATCACAAAATCCCAACGCAGGGCTTGTCAAACCTTGATCCCGATACCCCCATTTCACCTCTTTCGGTTACTGCCGCAGAGATGGCAGTATCAGGGGTGTTAACGGCCATTGACGAGGTTATGGCCGGAAGATTGCAAAATGCCTTCTGCGCCATCCGGCCTCCCGGACATCACGCGGAACTAAATCGCGCAATGGGATTTTGCCTTTTTAACAATGTGGCAATCGGCGCGCGTTATTTACAAAAACAATATGGACTGACTCGAATTTTTATTATTGATTGGGATGTGCACCATGGAAATGGCACGCAAAACAGTTTTTACGCGGACCCGACTGTTTTTTATTTTAGCGCCCACCAATATCCTTTTTATCCCGGCACGGGGTCTGTAAAAGAAAGGGGAGTAGACTATGGAGAGGGGTTTACAGTAAACTGCCCACTCCCTGCAGGGGCAGGGGATCGGAAGTTTCTGAATCTATTTAATAAGACACTTGCCAATGCCGTTGCCGGATTCAAGCCAGATTTTATCCTCATCTCCGCTGGGTTTGACGCACATCGGGATGACCCATTGGCGAATCTACAGGTTACGGATGAAGGATTTTCAGAGATAACAACTATCGTGAAAGGGTTGGCGGGAACCTATTGTGGGGGACGAATTGTTTCCTGTCTGGAAGGGGGATATGATCTTTCTGCCCTCGCAAGCGCAGTGGGAAAACACCTTACGGTGTTGGCAGGGATGTAAAACGCAAATTCAGGATGACATCGTGAATAAGAACTTGGGGGTGGCTATTGCTGTTTATTAGTTTTGTGACCGGCTGTGCGTATTTCGCAGTGTCGTTTGCTCATAAGAAGTTTCCCTCCACAACACGCCACCCTGTGGCGGAACAAGCCGACGATTTGTTTTGGAAATTGCCGACCCGTGGGACGCGAAAAACAGAATTAGAAAGGGAATCTCCAGATGTTGACACGGATCAAAATCCGTAATTTCAAACGTTTTGACGACATCGATATTGGCCTTGGTAATGCGGTTGTTTTAATTGGGCCAAATAATTCCGGAAAGACAACCGCATTGCAGGCAGTCGCCCTGTGGGACATTGGCGTTAAGCGTTGGAATGAAAAGCGGAAGGGGAAATCCTCCCCGGAGAAACGTTCAGGCGTCACTGTGAACCGGCGCGACCTGTTCTCCATCCCCGTGCTGGCTGCCAACCTGCTCTGGCGCGACCTGCATGTGCGCGATGTAATCCGTGTGGAGAAGGACAGTAAACCGTCGACCGAAACACAAAATATTCGAGTGGGCATCACAATAGAGGGTATTACTAATAGCAGGGCATGGGCCTGCGGCCTCGAATTTGACTATGCCAATGAGGAGTCTTTCTATTGCCGGCCCCTTCGACTGGATGATGATGGCAAGAGCCGCATGCCCATCCCAGACGAAATTGAAAATATTCGAGTTGCTTTTCTTCCGCCCATGTCCGGTTTGGCGGATCGGGAGTTTGTTAAACAATCAGGCGAAATCGGCATGCTCATCGGCCAGGGGCAAACGGCTCAAGTGCTACGCAACCTCTGTTTCCAAATCCATCAAAAGAAGGATAATTCTTGGGATAGTTTGGGCAAACATATTCTGGATTTATTCGGTGTGGATCTCATGATACCGCAATATATCGCCGAGCGCAGCGAAATCACCATGACCTATAAAGACAAGCGAGGGATCAAACTTGATCTTTCTTCATCAGGGCGAGGGTTACAACAGACGCTGCTCTTGCTCGCCCACCTTTATGCCAACCCAGGGGCTGTGCTGCTCCTCGACGAACCGGATGCGCACCTTGAAATTCTGCGGCAGCGTGAAACCTACAACCTCCTGATCCGTGTCGCCGGACAGCAAGGCTCGCAGATTATCGCCGCTAGCCATTCCGAGGTGCTGCTCAACGAGGCCGCCGATCGGGATGTGGTCATCGCCTTTGTTGGTAAGCCCCATCGAATTGATAATCGCACTTCCCAAGTTCTCAAATCGCTTCGGGACATCGGGTTCGATCAGTATTACCAAGCAGAAGAAACCGGTTGGGTGCTCTATGTGGAAAACTCCACCGATCTAGCAATTCTTCAGGCATTTGCCAAAGCACTTGATCACGAAGCGCGGCAATACCTTGAACGCCCGTTTGTGAAGTATGTCGAGACCAATTTGCCCCAGAAGGCCCGCGATCATTTCTTTGGTTTGCGGGAAGCCAAGCATGATCTGGTGGGAATCGCCATTTTCGACCATCTTGACAAGGAACTACAACAAAACGGCCCGCTCAACGAACTGATGTGGCAACGCAGAGAGATAGAAAATTATTTCTGTATGGAAGAGGTTTTACTCGCCTACACTCGGTATGATCTCCGAGATGATCTGTTCGGACACTGTGAGAAGGAACAACGTGAACAGGCGATGCGGGGGGCCATAGCGGAAGTAACAGAGGCGTTGCGAACGCTCGACCGACCCGATCCATGGTCTCCGGAAATCAAGGCAACCGACGAGTTTCTCGACCCACTGTTCAAGAAGTTTTTCCAAAAACTCAACCTACTGCTTGAATTGCGAAAATCCGACTATCACATTCTCGCCGGCCTTGTGCCAAAAGAAAGACTGGACATTGAGGTCACGGAGAAGCTGGACGCCATTGTGGCCGTGGCCAAAAAAGCAAGGCCGAGAACGGAATAATCATAATTACGGCCAAAAGGAACATTACTACGACAAGAATGGAAGCGCAAGTAAGGAACATGGCTGTATGAGGCAAGTTGTCATAGACAACTCGATCTATAATGGTCTGGTAAATTCGAACAACTCAATGGAATAAGATAAGTGGATTCAATGGGTCATAAACCAAAGAAGGAGTCCACGATGAAAAAGAACAGGATGAAGCGCTGCCTACCGACTGAACTTCTGGGGGAGTTATTTGCAGATGAAATAGTCTTGCGAAGTACAAAGGGGTCACCCCCCTCTTTATTCAAAGAGGGGGGATGGGGATAAGAATTATCGTTTCAAGTTAACGATTTCCTGAATGACCTCGTCCGAGGTAACAATGACCCTGGAGTTGGCCTGAAACCCTCTTTGATAGGTAATCAGCTTTACAAACTGTTTGGTCAAGTCCACAGTTGAAACCTCAAGGGCGTTGGAAGTAATTGTTCCTATACCAGCGGTCCCTGCTGCCGTCAAAAGTGGATTACCCGACTCTTTCGACTGTATATAACTGTTTCCACCCACTCGAACCAATCCATCCTGATTCGGGAATGTAGCGAGCACGACTTGTGCCAATGTCTGCGTTGTTCCGTTCGTAAAAAGGCCATTGATGAATCCCTTGGAATCGACGGAAAGATTTTGAAGCGCCCCTGATGAGAAGCCATCCTGTGTCTGTTTAAGAACAGCCGATAGACCCCCAAATTGGGTTGCCCCGTCACTGCTATTGGCTTTGGTGCCTAGAAAATCAAAGGCAATCGCCTGATCCAGCGCTGCGCCTCCCTTAAAGTCAAACCCCCCGGTCGAGGCGAAGGCTTCAACGGTTGTTGCATCCTGCAGTAACCCATCCGATTTAAAGGTTAGCACCCCGGTGGCCTGGACTTGATCAGAATCAATATTATTATTATTATCATCTGTGCCAACGATGGCGCTCCATCGCCACTCGCTCGTTGCCTCACCTGTCGGCGCTGTTTTTACGAAACTAACCGTAACGAGATGATCATTCCCTAAGGAATCAAAGACCTTTACCTGGGAAGAGAACGCCGCGGCATGTCCAGTGGCCTTTTCACTAGTACCCGCTACGGCCGCATCAATAGCTTCAGTGACCGTCAGTTCGGTATCCGATTCAATCGATTGGACGATATACGCCTTTTCCCCAAATGTAATGGTATCCCCCGGCCTTAACTCCGTCTTAAATTTTGTGCCTGTTCCCGTAACAACAACATCGCCAGTGCTTCCAGTAACCAGACCGGTTAAGACCACCCCGCCAGCGCTTTGAAAGTCGCCGTTCTGCAAACCGGTTTTCGCGAGAATATCCGGGTCTCCAGTTTTCGGATCAGTGTTCAGTTCAATAACAATAGGCCCTCCATTGAGATTCGTCAGCTTCAGAAAGCCGGTGTCAGTAACCTCCGCAACAACACCAGTGCTCCCCGTCTCGGTATTAATGGCGGTGGTTAATGCGTCCACACCTGCCGCCCCAGCCCCTAAAGCAATACCAGTGATACTCACGCTGTCGTTAAGAATAGCCACGCTGTCGGTTGGTATTTCCCCATTTACAACCGTGGCTTCAGGTTCGTTAGAAAAAAGATTGAGCGCGGCACTGATCTTTGCCGTCGCCTTGGGAAGAGAAACCACCTTTGAAACATCAATCGCCCCTGCAGCGGCCCCGACCGTCTTTTTCCCCGAAGGATCGACCGTCACCGTGAAACCTTGCAGTTGTAGCCCGTCGGGATTCGCAAGAAACCCTTTATTATCTACATGAAACGCCCCCGCACGCGAAAACAACGGAATGGGGGATTCTAAAGGATCTTTCAGCATGAAGAATCCTTCTCCCTGAATGGCAAGGTCGAGGCTATTGCCTGTTTGTTCCAGCGTCCCTTGTCTAAAGGGGGCGCGAACGATATCAACCAACGCCCCGCGTCCCGTCTGATACCGCGCCCCGCCAACTTGGGCGAATTGGGAAATCAGTTCAGAGAACAAGATGTCATTCTCCTTAAAGGCCGTTGTGTCGGT
>JACPZM010000051.1 GCA_016195485.1 Candidatus Troglogloeales bacterium
GAAAAAGCAACGGATTTTTGCGCGACGAACTCTTCTCATGAAGCGATTCCTCTGGAACCGATGTCGGTGCGATCCAAGGAGACGCCCCCGGTTTTGGCTTCCTCCCTACAATGGCAATACCGTAATCTTCTTTCTTAACCCAGTCAGGACGAAGCAGGATATACCGGACATCCACAAATCCTGCCTCTTGATACCAGAGAAGATATTCGTCCACAGTGGGAAAGAGCATAAAGATATTTGCAATCGTTTTACCCAGGAAATTCTTAGGCTGAACCGGCCCCAGATTCACCGCAAGCCCACCCTCTTTAATGACTCGATACGACTCGGCAACAGCCCTCTGCGGGTCCGGCCAATATTCGATACTGCCGGAGGAGACATATCGATCAAATCGATCCGTCTGATACGGAAGCGCCTCTGCATCCCCGATCTTAAAATGAACGCCGTTCAGCGCCGCCTTTTTCTTTGCCTTTGCCTGCTGGAAGTCGGACTGATCAATGGCATGCGAAACCAAGGGTTAATCATCGAATCGTAAACAATCGAAAGATACCGATAAAACCAATAAGCCTCTTCTTTGTGTTGCAGAAATCGCATTGTGCTTTTACTCCCTTTTCAATAAATCAAACCACCCCTAACCCCTCCTTAACCAAGGAGGGGAACCTCCTAGTGTTCCTAGAAGTCTTCTCCAAAGGCGACCTTGCCGACTACGCTGACTTGGTACGCAGAGACGCGGCGTTCGAAAAAGTTGGCCAATTCCTGAACATCCTGCAGATCCATAAAACCAAACGGATTTCTTGATCCGAAGATCGGCGCGATCTCCAAAGAGATAAGACGCCGATCCGCGATAAATTGCAGATACTGCCGCATATCAAAAACCGAAAGCCCCGCAACCCCCTGCTCCAACGCATCGGAGGCAAACAGTAACTCGCATTCTACCGCGTCCCTGACCATTGAGACAACCTGATCTTTCAGGGCCACATCAAAGAGAGACGGCTCTTCCCGGCGTATCGTCGCGATCACTTCGTACGCAAAGGCGATATGCGCGCTTTCATCCCGAAAGACCCAATTGGTTCCAGTGGCCAGGCCATTTAACAATCCTTTCGAACGCAGAAAAAAGACATATGCAAACGCGCCGAAGAAAAAGAGGCCCTCGATGCAGGCGGCAAAACAGATGAGATTAAGTAAAAACTGCTGGCGATCCGCACGCGATCGGATTTCTTCCATGCTATAGATGGAGTTTAACCATTTGAAACAGAAGTCGCCCTTTTTCTTAATCGAGGGAATCCGCTCAATCGCGGCGAAGGCCAATGCACGGCTTTCAAGATCAGGGAGATAGGTATCCAGTAGTGTCAGATAAAACTCAATATGCAACGCCTCTTCATAAAGCTGGCGCGAGAGATAGACCCGCGCCTCCGGGGAGTTAATATGTTTGTAGAGGTTCAGCACCAGATTATTTGAAACAACTGAATCCCCCGTGGCAAAAAAGGCAATCAGCCGATGAATGAGGTGCCGCTCGGAAGATTTCATCCGCGTGTGCATATCGACAATATCGGTTGAAAAATCAACCTCCTCCACCGTCCATGTGTTTTTAATCGCGGCCTTGTACATCTCAAAAAAAATCGGATATTTCATTGGCCGAAGCGTGAGATTTAAACCGGGGTCCAAAATCATAACTTATTCCCTTCTATCCACAAACCTCGCACGAAGCAGGGTTATCCAATGCGCATGCAACAGCCTCTTCTGCCCCCGCCGATACCGTGGCCTTGGCAATTTCCGTCGCAGGACGGGACCGTAAATAATAGGTGGTTTTTAACCCTTTCTTCCACGCGTGCATATACATAGAGGATAGTTTTCCAATAGTCGGACTTTCGATAAAGAGGTTGAGCGATTGACTTTGGTCTATAAAAGGCGCCCGTTCTACCGCCATATCCACCAGAGAACGCATCGGAATCTCCCAAACGGTTCTATAAACTGCCTTGATCTTTTCAGGGATTTCAGAAATCCCCTGAATCGAACCATCAGAAAGCTTGATCTTATTTCGAATATCTTCTCGCCATAATCCCAAGGCCTTCAGCTCCGCGACAAGATATTGGTTGACCTGAAGAAAATCGCCGGAAAGGGTCTCCCGTCGAAATAAGTTCGATAACTGCGGCTCTATACACTCATACCCCCCCACAATGGACGCAATGGTGGCCGTTGGGGCAATGGCAATCAGGAGCGAGTTGCGAAGCCCCGACGTCATAATCCTTTTTCGTAAGGTATCCCATCGTGCGGCATCCTCCGGGACGATGTTCCAATGGTCAAATTGCAATACCCCTTTTGCCGAGCGGGTTTCCGGAAAAGCAGGATGCGGGCCATATTGCGCGGACAGATCGGCTGACGCCGTCAGGGCATGAAAATAAATCTCCTCCTGTATTTTTCGGGATAAGGCACAGGCCTCCTTTGAATCAAACGGAAGGTGAAGCTGAAAAAAGAGGTCCTGCAATCCCATCACGCCTAAGCCCACAGGCCGCCAGCGACGATTGGAATCTGCCGCCTGCTCAATCGGATAAAAATTGGTATCAATGACGCGATCTAAATATATGACGGCCAGAGAAACATTTGCGGCCAATTTTTTAAAGTCAAATTCGAAGCCTGTGATATAACGAGCCAGATTGATCGAGCCGAGGTTGCAAACCGCCGTCTCCCCAACGGATGTCACCTCCACAATTTCAGTGCAAAGGTTCGAGGAATGAACAACCCCTGACAGGCTTTGATTCGATTTCAAGTTGCAGCTGTCTTTAAAGGTCATCCAGCCATTCCCGGTTTCCGCCAGACACTTCATCATCTTTGCGTATAAATCACGCGCCTTCACCTGACGTTTGTATAGCTTCGCTTCCTCGACGGCAGCATAAGCAGAAGCAAACGCCTCTCCATAAAGGTCGGTTAGGTGCGGGGCCTCTTTTGGATCAATGAGCGACCAGACGCCATCCTCTTCAACACGCTTCATAAAGAGGTCGGGAACCCAATTGGCCAGATTCAGATTATGGGTCCTCCGAGCCGAATCGCCGGTATTGTTGCGTAATTCCAAAAACTCCTCGATATCGGAATGCCACGTTTCGATATAAACGCAACAGGCCCCTTTGCGCTTGCCGCCCTGATTCACCGCGGAGACCGAGGAGTCGAGCGTCTTTAACCATGGAACGACTCCGTTGGAATGGCCATTAGTGCCGCGAATGAGCGAGCCGCGAGATCGAACGCGATGATACGCCACGCCAATCCCTCCCGCGAATTTTGAGAGTTTGGCAATATCGGTATATTTCTGATAGATAGAATCAAGCGTGTCTTTTGGAGAGTCGAGCAAATAACAGGAAGACATCTGGGCGTGCCGCGTCCCGGAGTTAAAAAGGGTGGGGGAACTGGGCATATATTCAAACGACGAAATAAGCTGGTAAAACCGAATCGCCTCGTTGACGGTTTTAGAAAGCCCGGACGCAACCCGCATAAAGAAGTATTGCGGCGTCTCAATAATCTCTCGTGTGACTGGGTTTTTGAGAAGATAGCGGTCGTAGACCGTGCGAAGTCCAAAATATTCAAACAGGTCGGCATTATCCTCCATGATCGCGTTGTTGAGCTTTCGCGCGTTCGCCGTGACAAACGAGGCGACCTCGTCGGAAATGAGACCCATTCGAGATCCAGCCGCAATCGATTGAGAAAAAGAATGGACATCCTGATTGGAAACCTCTTTTTGAATGTAGGTAGACAACAACCGCGCGGCCAGTTTGGAATATTCCGGCTCCTCCACAATGAGCATAGAAGCGGTTTGAATGGAGAGGTTGTCTAACTCTTTGGTCGTCGCGCCATCATAGAGGCCTCCAATTGTTTTGGTGGCAACCTTCAGCGAATCGACATGGGACAAACCGACGCAACAGCGCGCCACGGCACGGACAATCTTATTCACATCCACCGACTCAAAAGAACCGTTTCGCTTCCTCACCTGCATGGTCGCTACAGGAGATTTTTCTGCGAAT